>JALVRJ010000223.1 GCA_027031305.1 Hyphomicrobiales bacterium
GTTCTGGCGCTTTTCCAGCACCGGAAACAACGAATAGACGAAGGCGAGATCATCGTCGAAATGGCTGTCGGGAGCCAGCTCGGCGCCCAGTTGCAGGTTTTCCAGCACCGTCATGCGCGGAAAGATGCGCCGGCCCTCCGGCACCAATGAGAGGCCGCGCCGGGCGATGTGGTGCGTCGGCTCGTTGGTGATGTCCCAGCCGTCGAAGATGATGCGCCCCGAGCGGGCGCGCGGATGGCCGAAGATGGTCATCATCAGCGTCGACTTGCCGGCGCCATTGGCGCCGATCATGGTGACGATCTCGCCGTATTGCACGTCCATGGTGATGTCGTGCAGGGCCTGGATGTGGCCATAGGCGGCGCTCACGTTCTCCACCTGCAGGATGGGGTGTGTGGCTTGCCCCGTCATTGGACCTCTTCCTTCACGTCGGCCACGTCCTCGTCCTCCACGCCCAGGTAGGCGGCGATGACCGCCGGGTCGTTGCGCACTTCTTCGGGCGTGCCCTCGGCGATCTTCTTGCCGTAATCGAGCACCACGATATGGTCGGAGATCTTCATCACCACCCCCATGTCGTGTTCGATCAACAGGATGGACACCCTCTCGTCGTCGCGGATGGACACCAGCAGGCGGTTGAGCTCGTCGGACTCCTTCGGGTTGAGGCCGGCCGCGGGCTCGTCCAGGCAAAGCAGCCTGGGGCGGGTGCACATGGCGCGCGCGATCTCGAGCTTGCGCTGCTCGCCGTAGGGCAGGCTGCCGGCGGGTTCGTCGGCGCGGTCCACGAGGCCGGTCTTCTCCAGCCAGTAGCGCGCCAGCTCCACCGCTTCCTTCTCCTTTTCACGGTAGCCGCGCGGCCAGAACACGGCGGCGAAGGAATAGCCCGAGGCCTTCATCAGCGTGTTGTGCTGCGCCACCATCAGGTTTTCCAGCACCGTCATGCCGGTGAACAGGCGAATGTTCTGGAAGGTCCTCGCCACCTTCGCATGTTGATTGATGCGAAAGTCGTCCATGCGCTCCAGCAGGAACGTCCGTCCGTCCTCGTGCGTCAATGTCAGCCGCCCGGTGGTGGGCTTGTAGAAGCCGGTGATGCAGTTGAACACCGTGGTCTTGCCGGCGCCGTTGGGGCCGATGATGGAGGTGATCTGTCCATGCCGCGCGGTGAACGACAGATCGTCGATGGCCACCAGGCCGCCGAAGCGCATGGTCATGTGCTCCACGGTCAGAATGGGCGCTCGCTCGCTCATCCCTGTCCCTCCTGCACCATGTCGGCGGATATGGCGCGTTTCTCCTTGCCGAGGAAGATGGTCGGCATACGGCTGGAAACCAGTCCGCGCGGCTTCCACACCATGATGACCACCATCAACAGGCCGAAGATGAGCATCCGGTATTCCTCGAGGTCGCGGAACACCTCGAAGCCACCGATCATGACGATGGCGGCGATGGCGACGCCGATCTGACTGCCCAGTCCGCCGAGCACGACGATGGCCAGGATGATGGCCGATTCGATGAAGGTAAAGCTCTCCGGCGAGATGAAGCCCTGGCGGGTGGCGAAGAACGAGCCACCCAGGCCGCCGAAAAAGGCGCCCACGGCGAAGGCGGTGAGCTTGGTGTTGGTGGTGTTGATGCCCAGCGTGCGGCAGGCGATCTCGCCCTCGCGCATGGCCTCCCAGGCCCGTCCCACCGGCAGCCGTCGCAGGCGGTTGGTGACGAAGAAGGTGATCATCGCCAGCGCCAGGATGATGAAATAGAGGAAGATGATACGGTGCAGCGACGAATATTCGAGGCCGAAGAACTGGTGGAAGGTGTTCTCGCCGAAGCGCTTGAATTCGAGCCCGAAGAAGGTTGGCCGCGGGATGCCGGTGATGCCGTCCGGTCCGCCGGTGACTTCCTGCCAGTTGAGCAGGATGATGCGGATGATCTCGCCGAACGCCAGGGTGACGATGGCCAGATAGTCGCCGCGCAGGCGCAGCACCGGAAAGCCGAGGATCATGCCCCACAGCGCCGCCAGCAGTCCGGCCAGCGGCAGCACAGTCCAGAAGCCCAGCCCGAAGTGCTTGGCCAGCAGGGCGTAGGAATAGGCACCGACGGCGTAGAAGGCCACGTATCCGAGGTCCAGAAGCCCGGCGTAACCCACCACGACGTTGAGCCCCCAGCCCAGCAGCACGTAAGTGAGCACCAGGATGGCGATGTCCAGCTCGTAGCGGCCGATGCCGGGAATGAAGGGCAGGGCAAAGGCCGTCACCGCCAGCGCCAGCCCCACCCACTTTCCCAGCGGCGCGGTGGCGCGTGTCACCCCGGCGCCAATCTCGCCCACCAGTTTCGGCAGGGCGGCGCCCGCCTTCCACCAGAACAGGCGCAGGAAGAACCGCCCCACGGTGACGAGGGCGAAGGCGTAAAGCACCAGGTGCCAGCGGTATTGCAGTTGCAGCCCTCCCGGCGTGTCCACCGTCTTCACGCCGAGGATGAACGAGGCCAGCACCGCCGCCAGCAGACCGGCCATGAAGGATTCCTTGGCCGCCTCGATGACGGGGTTGCGCGCCGGACCGTGCGGCGCGCGTGGCGCGTGGGCCTTGCCGTTCTCGCTTGTTGCCGTTGCCTGGTTCATGGCACCGTGCTCCCTGGTTTCAAGCGCGCCGCCTCAAACCTTTTCCACTTCCGGCTTGCCGAGCAGGCCCGAGGGCAGGAAGATGAGCGTGATGGCGAGGATGGAGAAGGCCGCCACGTCCTTGTATTCGATGGTGAAATAGGCCGACCACATGGTTTCTATCAGGCCGATGATAAGCCCGCCCAGCATGGCGCCCGGCAGTGAGCCAATGCCGCCCAGCACGGCGGCGGTGAACGCCTTGATGCCGGCGATGAAGCCAATGTAGAAATCGATGACGCCATAGTAGAGCACGAACATCAGCCCCGCCACGGCGGCCAGCGCCGCGCCGATGACGAAGGTCAGCGAGATGGTGCGGTCGACGTTGATGCCCAGAAGCCCCGCCATGACGCTGTCCTGCTCGGTGGCGCGCATACTGCGGCCGAGCGAGGTCTTGCCGATGATCCAGGCGAAAATGGTCATCAGCACCACCGTCACCACCATGATGATGATCTGGATGTTGGAAATCTGCACGACGAAGCCGTCTGGTGAGGTCATTAGCGTGTAGCCGCCGGTGATGATGGGTGGCAGGGCCTTCACCCGCGCCCCTTGCGCGATCTGCACGTAGTTCTGCAAGAAGATGGACATGCCGATGGCGGTGATCAGCGGCGCCAGCCGGAAGCTGCCGCGCAATGGCCGGTAGGCCAGTCGTTCCACCGTCCAGCCATAGGCCGCCGTGATGGCCATGGCCACCAGCAGCACCAGCAACAGGGTCAGCGGGATCCAGGTGACGCCCAGGCCGATGAGAATGAGGAAAACGATGAGCGAAACGAAGGCGCCGATCATGAAGATGTCGCCATGGGCGAAGTTGATCATGCCGATGATGCCATAGACCATGGTGTAGCCGATGGCGATGAGGCCATAGATGGAGCCCAGCGCCAGCCCGTTGATCAACTGTTGCAGGAAGTATTCCATGCGCGCCTCTCCCCTGTTGGCGGGTGATCGACGGAGGTTGTCTCGGGCGGGTCATCAGGCCGCCACGCCCCCGTGGTGCGGCGCCCGCCGAGCATGGCGACGACTTGCGCCGCTTTTAACGCCACCGGGGGGCACTGACAACAGCGAATCGCGCAAGATTCCACTTTTTCGCCATTTTTTCTCCTGCCCGGCAATCGCGCATCCCTTTTCGCGAGCGGCGCGGTAACCATGATCCCAATAGCCCATCCGCCCCGGGCGCAGGGCATGATAGCCCTTCACAAAGGGAAGGCCGCCACGGCGCGACAAGGGAGTGCCCGATGGCATGGTGGCGCCAACAGGGGAAATCCGGACATGACCATTCAGCACCTCACCGACGACGCCCATCATGATCTCACCTGGTGCGCCGGGGCGCTGGCCCGCGCCCTGTTCGCCAGGGCGGAAGCGCACGAGGCCGTGTTGCCGGCGCTGGAAAAACTGGCGGCGTGTGACTTTTCCGCCCCCTTGAAACAAGTGCGCCCGGCGCTGGCGCGCCCCTGTCGCTGGTTGCCGGAGGCGCTGACCGCCGCCCTGGCCCACGCCGAGGAGCTGACCATGGCGTTGGCGGCCTCGCTGGAGCACCTGCATTGGCGCGCCCCGGAGGCGGAGCGGGGAGAAGACTGGGCCGTGGCCAGCCTGTTGGGTCCGCAAGGGCCGCTGGCCAGCGCCGAAGGCGGCGTCGAGGTGCTTGTCGCCGGGCCGGGCGTGACGGCACGGTGCGAAAGGGACCGGACCTTGCTGTTCGTGCTCGCCGGCGAGGCACGCGTGCGGGACGAGCACGGCGCGCTCAGGCATGTCGACGCCGGTGCGGTGGCCGTGAGTGTTGCCCCCGCCTCCCCAAACGGCGCCGCCCAGGCCATTGTCGAAGCCGTCGGCCGTGCCCCTCTGCTGGCGATGCTGCTGGCCGTGGGCGATGCTTCCGGCGATTCCCTGTTCAGCCGGGCCATTCACGGGTAGGCCAGGGACACCCGGTTCACGCAGCGGGCGTCATTATGCGTGAAAACGGCGGCCGATGGGCCGCCGTGACAACGCGCTTCGTGGAGGAGGGGAGGGCAGGCGAGGGCCTTCAGCCGGCCCTTTTGGTTCCCGGCGTCTTCAGGCCACCCTGCTTGTAGAACCGTCCCAGCGGCTCGCTGATGAAATCGGCACCCCGCTGCCCCAGCCGCCCCATGCGGCGACCATTGACGAACCATTCCAGGCGATGCACGTCACCGGCGGTGAGTCGCAACATCCGGTCTTCGGGCATCTTCAGCACCTGCCCCGGACGCAGAAAGCCGGAATACCACGACGTGCCCCCGTCGTCTTCCAGTCGCACCCAGATCATGTTGGTGGCGCTGCGCGCCACCAACA
>JALVRJ010000224.1 GCA_027031305.1 Hyphomicrobiales bacterium
GCCTTGCGGGTGCTGAACCGCCAGGCCCTGCACGCGGCGGAACTGGGCTTCGTCCACCCCGTCACCGGCAAGCCACTGCGTTTCGAAAGCCCGCCCCCACCAGACATGCGAGCCTTGCTCCACGCCCTGCGCAAACAGTGAAGACCTCTCGCCACACGCGCTGAAACCCGCCACAACCACGACGGTCATTGCCGTTTGCTTCCGCCATTCTATAATGCCGGAACGATTTTGAATCACGCGACTTCCAAACCGCCGGACATGACGCGCGCTTCCCTTCTTCCTGTCCGGCCCTGAACCGACGCTGCCGCCTCATGGCTGCCAGCGCAGTTGTCCGGGATGATTTTCGATGGCCAGGCAGAAGAACAGGAACAAGAAAGACGCGACCATCGCCATGAATGTTCCCCCCCTTGCGCCCGAAAACGCGACGAGTGACGAAGCCGCCGGGGAGCGATGGGAAAAGGCGGCCGAGAACGGCGACGAAGCCCGACCGGACGGCGCTTCCTCCCCTGCCTCCGGCGAAACCGGGAAAACCGGAGACGGCGAGGGGATCATTTCCGCCGAACAGGCGCGGGCGCGGGCAAGGGAGCTGGAAAGAAAGACCGCCGCCGAAGTGAGCCTTCCGACGCCGAAGACCACCGGCCAGACCCTGCCCTCTCCCGGCGGCGAGGGCGGTCTGGCGGCCTACTTGCAGCGTATCCGACAGTTTCCCATCCTCTCGGCGGAAGAGGAATACATGCTGGCCAAGCGCTGGCGTGAACACGAAGACGTCGAGGCCGCGCACAAGCTCATCACCTCGCACCTGCGGCTGGTGGCGCGCATCGCCATGGGATATCGCGGCTATGGCCTGCCCATGTCCGAGATCATCTCCGAGGGCAACGTGGGGCTGATGCAGGCGGTGAAGCGCTTCGAGCCGGACAAGGGCTATCGGCTGGCCACCTACGCCATGTGGTGGATCAAGGCCGCCATCCAGGAATATATCCTGCGCTCGTGGTCGCTGGTGAAAATCGGCACCACGGCGGCACAGAAGAAACTGTTCTTCAACCTGCGCAAGCTCAAGAGCCAGATCAGCGCACTGGAATCGGGCGACATGAAGCCCGAGCAGGTGAAGGAAATCGCCGAGCGCCTGGGCGTGCCGGAAGAGGATGTCGTCGCCATGAACCGCCGCCTGGCCGGCGACGCCTCGCTCAACGCCCCCCTGCGCGCCGACGAGGAAAGCGGCGAATGGCAGGACTGGCTGGTGGACGAGACGACCAACCAGGAGGAGGAGCTGGCCGAGCGCGAGGAATTCGACATGCGCATGAAGCTCCTGCGCCAGGCCATGGACCAGCTCAACGACCGCGAACGGCGAATCTTCGAGGCCCGCCGCCTGCGCGAACCGCCGCTGACGCTGGAGGAGCTGTCGAAGGAATTCGGTGTCTCCCGCGAGCGCATCCGCCAAATCGAGATGCGCGCCTTCGAGAAGGTGCAAAAGGCCATGCGCGAAGCCTTGCGCGACGCGGAAAGGCCCCTGTAATACCGAC
>JALVRJ010000225.1 GCA_027031305.1 Hyphomicrobiales bacterium
TTTCCGCAGAACCACTTTCTGCGCACCATGATCCGCAACATCGAGAACCTGCTGGACTATTACGCCGGCTTCGAGGGCCTGAACATCCGCGTGGGCGAAAACGGGCGGCTGGTCTTTCCACAGAACGAGGCCGCCTGGCTGCGCGACGAACCTATCGAATACCTGCTCATCACCCGCAAGGATCCGGACTTCGACCTGCGCGATTACGCCGGCATTGCCAACCTGGGGCGCAAGCTGTTCTTCATGGCCACGTGGGAGACGGCCATCAAGCAATTCATCTCGCGCCACCGCCGTTTCTGGAAGCATGATTGGCGCGGCGAGACGCCAGCGTCCGAATGGATTCCGCGCGCCGGCTGGCTGGACTATTCGCGCGAGGTGTTTTCCGCGCATACCTTGCGAGACATCGCCCTTTCGCCACAGACGCACAAGCGCGTGGTGGGTTACGACCGGCCCATGCGGGCGCACCGCATCATCGCCGACCTGGCCCGGGCGCTGTTGGGCGCGGGAGGAAAGATCTTCACCCGCATGGAGGTCGAGAACATCGAGAGGTTGCCCAACGGCGAGATGATGGTGCACGGCGCCGGGAACGGCATCCGCGCCGGCAAGGTCGTCGTCTCCGCCGGCAAGTGGCTGGGCAGGTTCCTGCCCCGGTCGGACAGCGTCAGTGTCGTCGCCTCGCCGCTGTTGGTGGCCTATCCGGCGGTGAGCGAGCATCACTTCGTGCGCATGACGCCGTTCGTGGAAAAGAGCGTGAACCACATCTGGCACGAGGTGGAAGGCCGGCGCTATTCGCTCATCGGCGGCGGCTACTTCGCCGACCCGAATGATCCGCAAGCCGTGGCCTGCGCGACGGAAGACCTCAAGCGCATGGCGGCCAAGGTGTTCCCGGCGCTGAAGGAGGCCGAGTTCGTTCAGGGGTACCTGGGCTACAAGACGGAAGTGGTGCCCAAATCCGGCGAGCGCAATTATCAGTATTTCATCCGTCAGGCGCAGGAGAACGTCTGGGCCGTGGTGCCGGGCAAGTTCACGCTGGGCTTCTCGCTGGCGCTGGATGCCTTCCGCAAGATCACCGGCGAGGAACCCTCGCGCGCGGTGCGGCTGGCGCCAGTGGAGGCGGCGCGTCCTCATCTGGATTTCACCCGCCACGCCCGCATCGTCATCGAGCGCACCGCCCGGGCGGCGTGAGGGAGGGACGGCGCGCGCGTCCCTGCTCCTGATGCGGGGGTTCAATTCTCACCCGTGGCCGGCGAAACGCGCCAGATGCGATCTCCCAGCTCCTCGATGCGCGGACGGGGCAGTTGCGCGATGTCGGCCAATTGATGCAGCCGGGCGCGCACCTTCTCCAGCGACACTGGGGGAAATTTCCTGGCGATGTATGCCGGGTTGGCGGAACGCGACGGCATGAATCGCCCCACCAAGGCCTTTTCCAGCGCCCGCAGGCGGCTTTTCATGGCGGCGGTGGAGCGGCGCAACGGGGCCGGCGCGGCATATTGCTCCCGTGCCAGCCGGGTCAATTCCTCCGCAATGCGCGCGCTGGCGAAGCCTTCGTTCCAGTGGAAAATCATGCGGCGCAGGGCCGCTTCCACCTGCGGGCGCTTTCGCTCCATCTCCTTGGGCCGCCGCAGCAGGCCCACGACCTCTTCCGCCGAATGCGCGGGGATGGAAACCCTAGCGGGCTGCGGGTTCTCCCACTCCGGGTCTTCCACCACCCGGTATTCGATCGCGGGACGGGAAAGCATGGCCGCTTCCACCGCGGTGGTGCAGCCGTTGTGGATGATGGCTTCCGCCGCCAGCAGCCACGGCACCAGTTCATGCTCGTAGCACACATGAACGTTCGGATGTGGCCGGGCCACCTTGTTCCATGCGGCGGCGTTCTCCGACGGATGGGGCCGGATGACGATGTTCCTGCCGGGAAAGGCGCGTGCCAGTCGCGGAATGAGTTCGCAAAATCCGCGAAAAACCCGGTAGCGGAAGGAGATATACTCCGGCTCGTGTTTGCTGTAGGCGGCAAGCGCGAGAATGTCTTCCTCGCTCTTTTCCAGGCCGGTGAAGGGAAGCCTCGCGTGGTTCACGCTGCCGAAGTTGGAATTGATCAGGATGAAATCGCCGAACTCGTGCCGGATGGTCTTCACCGTCTCGGCGTATAATGGGCGCATGGCGGGAAGATACAGGTCTTGCCGGGGGTTGCCGATGACGCGCAGCTTGTGGACTTGATGGGGAAAGGCCGCGCGCACCACCTCCGCCTGCTCCTCGCCCCAGGCGAAGAAGCGCTCGAGAAGCTGGAAATTGACCGCATCCAGTCGCCGCCGCCGATAATAGGCGGCAGAGGGCCAGACCAGGCCTTCTTCATCCCACGCGGTCAGAATCAGTCCCATTTCGCGCGCGATGCGAAAGAGGCGCCGTTTCGCCCGCACCATGGTTTGCGCGACATAAACACCTTCGCCCAGCATGTGCAGCCTGTTGTTGATGTGCGCGTGGCTGCCGACGATGCTGCGCACTCCCCGCTCGGCCAGAAAGGCCGCCAGCAGCAGCTTGGCCTCCAGCTCCCTCGCGGAAGTCTCCATGGGCAGGATGCATGTTGGCATTGGCAGGACCGTGTTGCATCAAAGGGAGGGTTTCTATAAAGGCAGTCAAGCTGGCCGTTTCCTGTCTTATCGCCGGTTTTTCCCACGTAGGGAATAGCCGTCTTCAACAGGAAGAGGGAAAGGCTTGTGTGGGGTGGCGCGAAGATGTCTGTCTCCGTGTGCAGGAACGACCAGGAGGACGGCTCGGCGTTTTGGGTCGCGTGGAGGAAGCGGATGCGACAGCAGGCCACCGCTGATGAAGGAAAAGGCCAGATGGCGGCAAGCTGGGCGAAAACATCCACAATACATGTTCAGGCGAGCGGCATGAATGGGGCCGGAAATTCATAATGACCCGCAAGGTATTGATTCTGCCGCTGGAAATTGTGAACCGCGAGCTTGATGCCCGGTTGCTTCATGCCTTGTTCGCATTGCGGCGAGGGTGGGAGGTCTACGTTGGCGCCAACGCGGTCATCAACCGTGGCATTTGGAGATTGCCACGAGGCGTGTTCCTGCTGACCACGCTCACGCACAACCGCCTGTATCTTTCCTGCCTTTTGAAGAAGGCCGGGTTCCCCATCCAGGGCTGGGACGAGGAAGGGCTGATCTACAAGAACCGGGATCTCTACCTGACCCGCAGGGTTTCCTCGGAAACCCTGGCGAACGTGGACCAGATCTTCGCCTGGGGCGAAGCCAGCGCGCGGGATCTGGACATCCGGGCGGCGAAGGTGGGCAAGCGGGCCAGCGCGCTGGGCAATCCGCGCCTCGACCTGTTACGGCCGGAGCTGCACGCCTTCCATGCTGGGGAAGCGGAAAGAATCCGCCGCGAGATTGGAGATTTCCTTCTGCTCAATACCAATTTCCCCAGCGTCAACCTGGTGGTGAAAAGGGACATTTCCTTTCACAAGCGCTCCTCGCCGCGCGATCAGGAATTCCGGCACCAGGCGGAAAGAACCTATCGGCGCTTCATCGAGCACCGCCGCTTCATGTTCCGCGCCTTTCAGGAGCTGCTGCCGGTGCTGGCGCAAGCCCTGCCGGAAGGCATGAAGCTGGTGGTGCGCCCGCATCCGGCGGAAAATGCCGAGACCTGGAAAGGGCTGGCGCGGTCGCTACCCAATGTCATCGTCGCCTCCGAAGGCAATGTCATTCCCTGGATGATGGCCTCGACCACCCTTCTGCACAACGACTGCACGACGGCCGTGGAAGCACGTCTACTGGGCAAGGAGCCGGTCGTCTACACGCCAGAGGGGATGCCGAAGGATGGGCCCTGCTTTCTGCCCAACGCCGTATCGCACCAGGCGCGCACCCTGGACGAAATCCTCGACTTGCTGAACGCCATTCGCCAAGGCGAGGTCAACAATGCTTCCCTGGAGGAGATCCTCGACCGGCATGTTTCCGCGCGGCGCGGCAAGATGGCGGCGGAACGGGCGGTGGAATACGCCGAGGAACTGCTGGCGCGCCAGGAATGCGCAACCTCGGCCTCCGGCCCTTCGCTGCGGTTCTTCGGCGTGTTGCGACATGCCTGGAAGAAACTTCGGGCCCGCCACCGCACGGACAAGTATATCGCGCGCGTGTTTCCGCCGTTGTCTCCCACCATGTTGGAACACCGCTTGCACCGGCTTGGGAGGATCCTGGACATGCCGGTGGATGATGTGCGGGTAAAGAAAATCGGCAACAGGCTGTTTCACTTGCGTATGGACAAGCCGCGTTGATGAGTGAGGGGTGAAAACCCGCGCCAACGATGGCGCCGCCAGGCTCATGGAGCCGATGGCGACATGCGTGTTTACATTTCCTTCGGCTTGCGCTAGAGAGTTGGAAGCATTCCAGATGCGTGGGCATGACGAAAGCGTGCCCGGCGACGCACCCGGCAAGTGGCGAACGAGCGACATGAACGTCGATGCGCACAAGTCAATGATTTCTCCTCCCGCCGCGCGCGGTATGCGCGTGGGGGTGCCGTTCGCCGCGCCCTTCTCCCTGCTTGGCGAGCTGCTCCTGAGAAGCCCCTGGCCGTTCCGGGGCGCGTGAATGCACGTGCCGGGCGGGCTGGCGGTCAGGGGGATCGAAAGGCAAGCCCGCGGATTTCCCGAACATTCAGGGCGTGAACCGCCCCTCATCTTGATTGGCGTGTTGGCAGCTGGCCGCGAGTGCGTGTAAACAGGCGCCAAGCGGCGGCCCGCGCACGCCGGGCACACGGAATTCAGGAGCACGAGACCATGAACAGCGACGACAATCGCGTCATCATTTTCGACACCACCCTGCGCGACGGCGAGCAGTCCCCCGGCGCCACCATGACGCTGGAAGAAAAGCTCCAGGTGGCCGAGCTGCTGGATGCGATGGGCGTGGACGTCATCGAGGCGGGCTTTCCGGTGG
>JALVRJ010000226.1 GCA_027031305.1 Hyphomicrobiales bacterium
AGTCGGCTCATGCCAGAATGCATAAAGAACCACGCAGAAGCCCCGCGCCCTCGCCCAACCCCCAAATCATGAAAAACAAGGGCTTGGGCGGGGGCGCGGGGCGGTTTGCACCGGTCAGCCTTTGTGCAAGCCGGTATTAGATTTCCAGACGCAGGCGGCTGCCGCGCTCGGCCTTTTCCACTCGCAGCCGGGCCGGGATGCGTTCGCGCAGCTCGGGCACGTGCGATATGATGCCAATCAGGCGACCCTCGGCGCGCAGGTCCAGCAGGGTGTTCAGCGCCTGGTCGAGCGCTTCCGCGTCGAGCGCTCCGAAGCCCTCGTCGATGAACAGGGTTTGCAGCCACATGCCGCCGGAGCGGCGCTGCACCACCTCCGCCAGACCCAGGGCAAGGGAGAGCGCGGCCATGAAGCTTTCGCCACCGGAAAGCGTGTGCACCGGGCGCGGCTTGCCGGTGAAATAATCCATTACCTCAAGCTCGAGGCCCCAGGCCTTGCGCAGATCATGTGTCTCGTCGCGCCGACGCAGTTCATAGCGTCCCTGGCTCATGGCGCGCAGCCGCATGCTGGCGGCGGCGAGCACCTCGTCGAGCAGGGCGGAAAGAACGAAGCGTTGCAGCGAGATCTTCTTCGTGTTGGCGCCCGTGCCAGCGGCCATCTGGGCGAGGCCATAGAGGCGGTCATAAGCGGCCTGGGCGCTTGCGAGATCCTCCGCGAGCCGCCGCAGACGCGCGCGCGCCTCTTCCAGCCTGCGCCGCGCCTCCTCCAACTTGCCCTTGCGCTCCTGCGCCGCGCTCAGTGAGGTGTAAAGGGCGTCATTCATCTTGAGCAGTTCTTCTGCCGCGGGGGGCTGCGTGGTGTCGGGGGGCAGGGCGGCGGATTCCAGCGCTTTCCGAAAGGCCTTCTCCACCGTCTCGGCGGCCCTTTCGCGCATGGCCTCGGCGTCCGAAAGGCGGACTTGGGCGGCATCCAGTCCACGCCGGGCGGCTTCATATAGCCGTTGCGCGCGCTCCAGCGCCCGTTTCAGGCGCTTGTGCTCCGCCCGCGCGGCATCAAGGCGGCCTTGCACCGCTTCGGCATCGCGCAAGTCCTCGGGCAGTCTTTTTCGCAGGTCCTCGACGAGGCTTTTCAGTCCGGAAAGCATCTCGGCGCCAGACCTTTCACGCTCTTGCAGCTCTTGCAACCGCACGGCAAGGGCCTGCTCTCGCGCCTGGATGTCTTTCAGCACGTCTTCCGTCCTCGCCACCTTTTCCGCGGCCTTTAGCGTCTCGTTCAGCGCGGTTTCGGCCTGTTGCAGGCGCTCGCGCAATGCTTCCTCGGAAAGATCGGGGTGAGCGAGGTTGCCCTGCAATGCCTCCAGGGCGCCTTGCAGCCTGGAGAGCGCCTGTCGCGCCTCGTCCCGCGCGGCTCGGGCCCGTTGCTCCAGCAATTGGGCCTGTTCCAGCGCCGTTTCCGCCCGCTCCAGCTCCTCTTCCGCAGGCGCTCCAGCATCGTCCGCCGCGCCGGCGGAAGAGGAG
>JALVRJ010000227.1 GCA_027031305.1 Hyphomicrobiales bacterium
GCCCATCATTGAACGGCTGCTGGGCAAACCGCCTCCGGATGAAAAACCCGCTTCCGGGTTGGATGATGCGGGCAGCCTGCTGAGCGTGGCCGGCGAGTTTTGCACCCTCAGCACCAGCCAGGGGCATCTGCAAGTGGTGCGCGACGGAAAAACCCTGGTGGACAGGCCCTGGGCAACACTCAATTCGGTGGTGCTGGTCGGGCCGCATCACATTACCACCCCCGCCTTGCGCGCGGCCATGCGCGAGGCCGTTCCCATCCATTTTTGCGCGCTTTCCGGCGAATATCTTGGCGCCACGACCAGCGTGCAGCACGAAAAGGGGCGTCTTGGATTATGGCAACTGCAATACAACAGGCTCCAGCAGCCCGACATCTGCCTGCCCGCCGCCCAGGCGCTGGTGCAGGCGCGCATTCGCCACATGCGGGAAGTTCTCCGGCAACTGCCCGTGGAAGCCGAACCCGCCCGCAAGCGCTTGAAGCGCAATGTGGAACAGGTTTTTCAGATAACCACCCTGGGCAAGCTGAACGCCCATGAGGCCAACGCCACCAAAACCTACTATGCCACATTGCGCACGGTATTACCCGGGGGATGGGGGTTCGACACCAGAAACCGCCGGCCGCCATCGGACCCTTTCAACGCCCTGCTTTCCCTGGGTTACAGCATTCTGTATGCCCATGCCGACGCCATGCTGCGCGCCGATGGATTGCAGCCCGCCCTGGGCCTCTATCATCGGCCCCGGCCGGGCCATGCCGCCCTGGCATCGGACATGATGGAGCCTTTCCGGCATTTGGTGGAACGTTGCGCGCTGCGCCTGGTGCGTAAAAAACAACTGGAACTGAGCGATTTTCCGGTACAGGACAATACCTGTCACATGAACAGCCGCGCGCGGCAATTCTATCTGGAACAGTTGAACGAGGTGTTCGTCACGCCGGTGCGCTCCCTGCTCGATGAAGAGCCGGCCACCCTGCACGGTCATCTGCACAGGCAAAACAACGCGCTGATTGCCTGGCTGCGGGAAGAAAACGACTTCAAACCCTGTTTGTTCAGATAATGAAATACTATTTGATCTGTTTTGACGTACACAACGACCGCCTGCGCTATCGCGTGGTCAAGGAATTGCGCAAACACGGCTACCGCGTGCAGTACTCGGTATTTGAAGCGGCCTTTCGCAAGCGCAGCCAACTGCATCGCCTGGAAAAACGGCTGAAATGGTTGTGTGAGCAGTATGAAGACGATGGCAACATCCGCTTTTACCGGATCAACCGGCAGACATTGCGTGATTCTTTCAGTCTGGACAGACAACCCATGATGAATTACCCGGCATCCATTGTCGTGTGAGGGGCGATTTTTTCCAAAATCCTGGGCCGATGCTGTATAATCAAATAGTTACCTGTTGCTGGAGAGAAAAAATATGGAAAATATCCGGGTAACCGATTCATCCGCCGAATTCCGGGGATACAGGTTGGGAAATCAAGACGTTGGAGGTGTCCTGGCGGATTACCTCA
>JALVRJ010000228.1:0-13708 GCA_027031305.1 Hyphomicrobiales bacterium
CGACTACGCCGACCCACCGCACCGCTTCGAGGCCGGCACGCCGCCCATCGTGCAGGCCATCGGTTTGGGCGAGGCCCTGAAGTTCATGGAGCGGGTGGGCCGCGAGCGCATCGCCGCGCACGAGGCGCGGCTGCTGGAATATGCCACCGAGCGCCTCTCATCCATCGAGGGGCTGCGCATCATCGGCACGGCGAAGGAAAAGGGCGCGCTCGTTTCCTTCGAGATGAAGGGCATTCACGCGCACGACATCTCGCAGGTGATCGACCGCTACGGGGTGGCGGTGCGCGCGGGCACACACTGTGCGCAGCCCATCTTGCAGCGCTTCGGCGTTACCAGCACCTGTCGCGCCAGCTTCGCCATGTACAATACGATGGAAGAGGTGGACGCGCTGGCCGAAGCCCTTGAAAAGGCGAAAATGTTCTTCATGTGAGATGTCGAGGAACGGGAACAAGCGGGAGCTGTCGCCATGAGCGAGGAAAAGAAAGCCGAACAGCGCCGCAAGCTGAGTCCGGAAGAGCGCGAACAGATGAAGCGCGAACTCAAACGCCAGCTGCGCGCCTACGTTGACGCGCTGAAGGAGCAGATGCTGGGCACGAAAGACGAGGGCGAGTCCCCCGACCTCGACGAGGCCATGCAAAAGGCCGAGAAGGAGGTGGAAAAAAGGCTGGTGGCCGAGGCGGCGCAGGGGGATCCTATGGTGGAGGAGGCGGCGCGCGTGCAGGCGCGGGCCCGGGCCGACGGGCAACCCGAGCGGCCGACGCAGACCCGGCGCTCCGGTCATGATGGCGTGATCCCGAAATTCTCCGCCTGGCGCCCCGCCGGCGCGGTGGGTGTAGAGGCTGAAGAGAAGGCGGAACCGGCAATGGATACGGAAGAGAATGCGACCGCGGTGGAAAAGGACGTGCTGAACGTGGCCAGCACGCTGGAGAAGGCCTCCGACACGTCCGGCAAAAAAGACGTGCAGAGCAGCGAGATCATTGGTGGCAAAGCCGCCAGCGGCAAGGCCAGCAGCGGTGAAAACGCCGGTGGCGAAGTGCGTCCCGAGAATGGTGAGCAACAGTTCATCGTGCCGGAGGAGGAGGCGGCGAAGTCGGCGCTTCCGCGCGAGGAGCTGGAGCGCATGACGCGTGATATCATCGCCGCGCTCAAGACCATCTACGACCCGGAGATCCCGGTGGATATCTACGAATTGGGGCTGATTTATCGCATCGACATTGCCGATGACCGCACCGTGACCATCGACATGACGCTGACCGCACCGGGCTGTCCGGTGGCGGGTGACATGCCGGCCTGGGTGCAGAAGGCGGTGTCGGAGGTGGAGGGCGTCAACGACGTGAAGGTGAACCTCGTGTTCGACCCGCCATGGGACATGTCGCGCATGTCCGACGAGGCCAGGTTGGCGCTGAACATGTTTTGAGCCTTTCCCGTCACTCCGGCGCAAGCCGGGGTCTCGGGAAACAGGCTCATGAGGTTGCGGAGTGAGATTCCGGCTTTCGCCGGAATGACGAAAGTATCCAATTTGCCGGAGAAAGGAGCGACAATGAACGGAATGCCCATTCTGAAACTCACCGGGGCGGCGGTGCAGCGCATCCGCCAGTTGCGGGAAAAGTCCGGCAAGCCGGAGGCGGGCTTGCGCGTGTCGCTGAAGGAGGGTGGTTGCGCGGGCTATGAATATGACATGCAGTGGGCCGAGGAGCCCAAGCCTGGCGATGACGTGGTGGAGCAAGACGGGGTGAAGGTTTATGTCGACCCTTCGGCCTTGCTCTACCTGCTTGGCTCGACGATGGACTACAAGGAAGACAAGCTGAAGGCCGGGTTCGTCTTCGACAATCCGAACCAGATTTCCGCCTGCGGCTGTGGCGAATCGGTGCAGTTGAAACCGGTGGATCCGGACGTGGTGGCGAAAATTCACGGCTGAGCTATTCATCGCCGAAAGGCATACGAGGCCATTCGACGTGGCTTATTCGCCTTTTTCCACGCTGTTTTTTGCGCTCCCCCGATTTTTCGGTAGTATTGTGCCTTGAGCCACGCAGGGGCGAAGGCTTCCGGGAATTCTTCATGGCCGTTCCGCTTCGGAAGCGGCGTCAACGGGGGAGGCACGAGATGCTGCATCATGTTCTGGAAATTCTGGTCTGGCTGTTGCTGGCGTTCATCGTCGGCGCGCTGTTCGGCTGCGTGTTGCGCAAGCTGCTGACGGGCGGGCGCGGCGAGACGGTCGGCCGCACCGGGACCACTGGCGGAACCATGGCGGCCGGGCTGGGTGCTGCGGGCGCGGCCACGATGGGCGCCAGCGCGGCGGGGAAGGCGAAACCCGAGGCCGAAGGAGCCGTGAAGCGGGAAGCGCCCGCCGCCGTGACCAAGGAAAAGAAGGCCGAAGAGGCGAAAGAGGCGCCTTCGACCGCCCAGGGGCTGATGAGTGCTTCGGAATCAGCGGCCAGTGCCATGCCCGCGAGGGAGGCCGGAGCAAAGGCCGATGAGGCGAAGAAAGCTGCGGCCGGGGATGATGCGAAGGAGACGCCCGCCACAGCGCAGGGCCTGATGGGCGCGCCGGAGTCCGCGCCCCGGGCCGAGGCCGGGGACAAGGCGGAAGCGGCCGCGGAAGCCGGCGGGGGTTCGGACGACAAATGGAAGGTGCCCGTGGTGGGGCTGAAGGAGCCTGTCGCCGGAGAGCCGGACAACCTGGAAATGATTTCCGGCATTGGCCCGAAGCTGGCCTCGATGCTGCATGAGATGGGCATTTACTACTTCGCCCAGATCGCCCGTTGGACGGACGAGATCATCGAGGAAGTGGACGACAAGTTACGCTTCAAGGGACGCATCAAGCGCGATGAATGGGTGCGCCAGGCGAAACTGCTGGCCGAGGGCAAGATGGAGCAGTTCGAGCGCGAATACGGCTCTGGCGGGCTCAAGGACAAGTCCGGCAAGACCCAGTCCGGCACGCGCACGCGCAGGTCGGTCAAGAAAACGAAGGACTGACACCGGCGCAAGATGCGCATGTGAATGAGGGGACTAGGGTCTGGACTCAATAAATCCAACGCGCCAGCGACATTTTCGCTGCATCTCGCAGGCCTTTCGCCCTTGGAAATAGCGCTGCTATTCCCTGCGGACGAAAGACCAGCGATATTTTGCGAAAAAGCCGCTGGCATCATTGTCTTTATTGAGACCAGACCCTAGGGCGCCGTGGCATGGGTCGCGGCGCCTTTTCCTTTTGTCTTGTCCGGCGTTTTGCCGTAATACCGGGCAAAATGATCACTGGAGTTGATTCATCAGTCAGGGAGCCAGAAGGGTATGCGCCTGAGCCGTTTTTTCCTGCCCGTGTTGCGCGAGGATCCGAAGGAGGCGGAAATCGTCTCGCACAGGCTGATGCTGCGCACGGGCATGATCCGGCAGGAAGCGGCGGGGATCTATTCGTGGTTGCCGCTGGGCTTTCGCGTGCTGAAGAAGATCGAGAACATCGTGCGCCGCGAGCAGGATCGCACGGGTGCCATCGAGATGCTCATGCCCACCATCCAGCCGGCCGAGCTGTGGAAGCGCTCGGGGCGCTACGACGACTACGGCAAGGAGATGCTGCGGATTTCCGACCGCAAGGAACACGAGCTGCTCTATGGTCCCACCAATGAGGAGATGGTCACCGACATCGTGGCGCGCTCCGTGCAGTCCTACAAGCAGCTGCCGCTGAACCTGTATCATATCCAGTGGAAGTTCCGCGACGAGATCCGGCCGCGCTTCGGCGTCATGCGCGGGCGCGAGTTCCTGATGAAGGACGCCTATTCCTTCGATCTGACGCGTGAGGACGGCGAACATGCCTACAACAAGATGTTCGTGGCGTATCTTCGCACCTACGCGGCCATGGGGCTGAAGGCCATCCCCATGCGGGCGGAAACCGGGCCGATCGGCGGCAACCTCAGCCACGAGTTCCTCATCCTGGCCGAAACGGGCGAATCGCAGGTGTATTTCGACGCCGCCTTCCATGACAAGGACTGGAGCAGTTTCGAGCTGGACTACGACGACCGCGCGGCGGTGGCGAAGGTGGTGGAGGAGTTCACCTCCATGTATGCCGCCACGGAAGAGATGCACGATGCGGAACGCTTCGAGAGAGAGGTGCCGGAGGAACGCCGCATTTCCGGCCGCGGCATCGAGGTGGGGCACATCTTCTTCTTCGGTGACAAGTATTCGAAACCGCTGGGAGCGAAAGTGCTTGGCCCGGATGGCGGGGAGCATTACCTGCAATCGGGCTCCTACGGCATCGGCGTCTCGCGGCTGGTGGGCGCCATCATCGAGGCCAGCCACGATGACGCCGGCATCATCTGGCCGGAGCCGGTGGCTCCTTTCCAGGTGGGGCTCATCAACCTGCGGACGGGCGACGAGGCCAGCGACGCGGCGTGCGAGAAGATCCATCAGGAACTGGAGAACGCCGGCGTCGAGGTGCTTCATGACGACACGGGCGATCGCGCCGGGGAGAAATTCACGCGCATGGATCTCATCGGCCTGCCATGGCAGGTGATCGTCGGGCCGCGCGGGCTGAAGGAGGGCGTGGTGGAAGTGAAGCGCCGCGCCAGTGGCGAACGCGAAACCGTGCCGCTGGAGAACGTGGTGGAATGGTTGCGCCAGCGGCTGGGATCTGGCGTGGCCTGAGCCGGGCGCGGGAGAGAGGATCCGGGGGCGGAAGCAGGCGACATGAACGAACCGGCAAGGCCGAAAGGCGCCAGCGTCAACAACCCCGGCGCGGACAGCGCGTCCACCGCCGCGGAGAGGCTGGACACGCGCCCGTTCTCGCGCTGGGAGCGCCTGATTTCCCTGCGCTATCTGCGCGCCCGGCGCAAGGAGAGTTTCATCTCGGTCATTTCCATCTTCTCGTTCCTCGGCATCATGCTGGGCGTCGCCACGCTCATCGTGGTCATGGCGGTGATGAACGGTTTCCGGGCGGAGCTGATCCGCAAGATCCTCGGTTTCGCCGGCCACGTGGCCATCTACCATGACGATCTTTCGCCCATATTCGACTTCGAGGAACTGGGTGAACGGCTGAAGAAGATCAAGGGGGTGGTGGAGGTGACGCCCTTCGTGGAGGGGCAGGTGATGCTGACCACGCAAAAGGCGGCCAGCGGCGTGCGGGTGCGCGGTGTGCGCGAGGCCGATCTGAAGCGCGTCAAGGGTATCGCCAACGACAAGCTGCGCGGCTCGCTGGACGGGTTCGACGAGAAGGAAGGCGTGGCGGTGGGCTATCGGCTGGCGTGGAAGCACGGGGTGGACATCGGCCAGAACATCACCCTCATCGCACCGGAGGGAGAGGAAACCCCCTTCGGCGTCACGCCACGCATACAGGATTTTCCGGTGCTGGCCATCTTCGACAGCGGCATGAGCCTGTATGACGCCAACTTCGTCTACATGCCGCTGAAGGCCGCGATGGACTATTTCAACACGGAAGGTGGCGTTACCGGCATCGAACTGAAGGTGCGCGAGCCGGACAGGGTGGAGGATATCGAAAAGCTGCTGGTGCGGGCGCTGCCACCGGGCTTTCGCATCATCACCTGGAAACGCGCCAACGAAACCTTCTTCTCGGCGCTGGAGGTGGAACGCACGGTGATGTTCATCATCCTCACGCTCATCATCCTGGTGGCGGCCATGAACATCATCTCCGGCCTCATCATGCTGGTGAAGGACAAGTCCGGCGATATCGCCATCCTGCGCACCATGGGGGCCTCGCGCGGCTCGATCCTGCGCATCTTCTTCATGACGGGCGCGGCCATCGGCATCGCCGGCACCATCGCCGGGGTGGTGCTGGGGGTGGTGGTGGCGCTGAACGTCGAGAACATCCGCCAGTTCCTGATGTGGGCCACGGGCATGGAGCTGTTTCCGGCGAAGCTGTATTACCTGAGCAAGCTGCCGGCGCAGCTGGACTGGGGGCAGGTGCTGGGCATCGCCGCCTTCTCGCTGGCGTTGTCGTTCCTGGCGACCATCTATCCGGCCTGGCGCGCGGCCAGCCTGGACCCGGTGGAGGCGCTGCGCCATGAGTGAGATGAACATCGCGGATGAAACGAGGGCGCCCGAGGTGGCAAGGGGCCAGGGGCTGGCGCCAGCCCTGGAACTGAGGAAGATCTCCCGCGTCTATCAGCAGGGACGCAAGAAGCTGGTGGTGTTCCGCGAGCTGGACTTCACGTTGCCGTCGGGAGAGATCACGGCGCTGGTGGGCCCTTCGGGGGCGGGCAAGTCGTCGCTGCTGCATATCGCCGGGCTACTGGAAAAACCGACCAGCGGCGAGGTGCACATCGCCGGGGTGAATTGTTCGGCGCTGGACGACATCGCCCGCACGCGCATTCGCCGCTTTGGCATTGGCTTCATCTACCAATTTCACCATCTGCTGCCCGAGTTCACGGCGGAGGAAAACGTCATCCTGCCACAGGTGATGGCCGGCAAGAGCCGGAAGCAGGCGCGGGAGCGCGCCCACATGCTGCTGGAATCACTGGGGCTGAAGGATAGGATGAAGCACATTCCCTCGGAGCTTTCCGGCGGCGAACAGCAGCGCGTGGCCATCGCCCGGGCGCTGGCCAACGAGCCATTGCTGTTGCTGGCAGACGAGCCCACCGGCAACCTGGACCCGGACACGGCCGCGCGCGTGCATGAACTGCTGCTGGATCTCATTCGCGCCGAGGGGCTGGCGGCGCTCATCGCCACGCACAACATGGAGCTGGCCGCGCTCATGCACCGCGTGGTGCACCTGCACCACGGCCGGTTGCGCGAAGCGCCGGGCGGCATTGGGGCGCCGGCGCTGCGCACCTGATCCACTCGCGGTTATTCCTGCGCATGGGCAAGGCAAGTCGTTCCAGCTCATGGAATGGACGGATCGCGGCTCCCATATATTTTCTTGCCGGGGGCTTTCCCGTGCAGGAAACCGAGCCATGCGCAAGCTGTTGCTGGCATTGGCCGTCACGCCGTTCCTGACATTGGCGGCCGTGGCGGACGTTTTTCCCGGATCCTCGAATTATTACCTCACGGAAGCGGATCTGAGGGGGCTGTCGTGCTTTGACCTGTGGGTGGCGCGTAACGAGATCTACGCGCGCAACGGCTATTGCTTCCGCACCCGCCGGGCGCGGCGGTATTTCGGCAATGTCGGGTGCTGGACCCGCAACCCGCGCCTGAATCGCTTCGAACGGCACAACGTGGCGCTCATCCGCCGCGAGGAGCGCTGGCGTGGCTGTCGCTGAGGAATGACATTGGAGCTCGTTGGCGTCATGCCGGCTTGCAAAAGCGTGGGCCGGTGCATGGCGCCGGCGTCTCCGTTCAAACTCCCGATCATGAGAAGCAAGAAGTTGGATGAGGACGCGGAATGGGGGGTGGTCCTTCGTGCATTCTGGTGTCAGTGGAAGATGGCGGGCGTGTCCGCCGCCAGGGCGAGCAGGACCATCAGGGCCATGATGGCCGCCACGAGCCACAACATGCGCTCGTGCAGGACCAGGGCGGCTTCGATGTCGGCGCGCGACAGGTCCTTTCGTCCATCGCCCAGCCACGGAAAGTCGACCACGCGGCCGGCATAGCTGCGGGGGCCACCCAGGCGGATGTCCAGGGCGCCGGCCATGGCCGATTCCGGCCAGCCGGCGTTTGGCGAGACATGCTTGCGGGCGTCGCGCCAGGAGGTGGCGAGCGTGCGCCTGCCGGCCTTCACGCCCTTGAAGAGGGTGGCGGCGAGTGCATAGAGCAGGCTGGTGAGACGGGCGGGGATGATGTTCAGCGCGTCGTCGAGCCGCGCGGCGGCCTTGCCGAAGTGGGCGTGTCGGTCGTCCAGGTGGCCGATCATGCTGTCGGCGGTATTGACCAGCTTGTAGACGACGATTCCCGGCAGCCCCAGCACGGCCAGCCAGAACAGCGGCGCGATGATGCCGTCGGAGGCGTTTTCGGCCAGGCTTTCCACCGTGGCGTGGGCGATCTCGCTTTCATCGAAGCGTGCGGTATCGCGTCCGACGATCATCGAAAGCGCCCGGCGGGCCGGCGACAGGTCGCCAGAGGCGCGCGCATCGAGCGCGTCAATGATGGCCCGCACGTGTTCCGTCAGCGATCTTTGCGCCAGCAGGGTGCTGGCCAACACGCCTTGCGCCCACCACGGCAGCCAGCGGCCGATAAGCCACGCCAGCCCGCCCCAGAAGACGACGAGCGCCAGCATGACGAGCGCGCCCAGGACCACTCGCGCCGCCGGTGGCAGGGTGGAGCGGTTGAAGCGGGCGTCAGCCCACGCGATCATGGCTCCCATCCATTCCACCGGGTGGCCCACGGCGCGTTGCAACGCCCGCGGATAGCCGAACGCGCGTTCTATCAGCAGGGCCAGAAGCGCGGTCACGAGGTGCATTATCAGCGGCTTGTCCATCGAGGATTTCCGTTGCCCCGGAGCGGCGGGTTGGCTATGTGTCGGCCAGTTCCCATCCTTTAATCATCCCGCATACATCATCCATCGGCGCGAGGGAAACGGTCATGTCCGATCAGACGGAAAAGGAACGGCGTTACGAAAAGGGCTTTCCTGTCTCGTGGGATCAGTTCCACCGCGACGCGCGCGCGTTGGCCTGGAGGCTGGCGGAGAAGGGGCCGTTTTCGGCCGTGCTGGCGATTACCCGCGGCGGCCTGGTGCCGGCGGCCATTGTCGCGCGCGAGCTGAACATGCGTGAGATCGAAACCATCGGCATCGCCTCCTATGACTTCGACAGGCAGGGCGAGCTGCGCCTGATAAAGGAGGCGGCCGGGAAATACCTGCGCGATGGCGGGCGGGGCATCCTCGTGGTGGACGACCTGGTGGACACGGGCAAGACGCTGGCCTTCGTGCGCGATATGCTGCCCGAGGCGCACTTCGCCTGCGTCTATGCCAAGCCGGCGGGCGTGGAGCTGGTGGATACCTTCATCACGGAGGTGTCGCAGGACACCTGGATCTACCTGCCGTGGGACATGGCGCTGCAATTCGCCCCGCCCATCCGCGCCGGCGGCGAGTGACGCGCCTCTCGTTCACCGAGCGGTTTTGCGGTTCCGGTGCGCTCAGCACTTCCTTATGAGATCGTCGATGCCATTGGCGCCACCGCCACAGGCGTCACCACCGGCGGGCCGGGGGCTGCCGCGCGGCGTGGTGGGGATGGTGGAAGCCGGCCTTCGCGTCCTGGGCGGGCTGGAGGGCTTGCCCTTGCCGCCGCGCAAGACCAGTTCGCGCCAGCCGGGCACGCCGCGCCACAAATCCCTGGAAATGGGAATCATCGGCCGCTTCAGGCGTGTGCGATAGACATGCACGCCCTGCAAGACCTTCTGCACGTAGTTGCGCGTTTCGGTGATGGGAATCAGCTCCACCCATTCCACCGGGTCGGGGGAGCCGGTGCGCAGGTCGCCATAGGCCTTCAACCACTTGCGCACGTTGCCGCCGCCAGCGTTGTAGGCGGCGAAGGCCAATGCGTAGGAGCCGCCGAAGTTTTCCATGACACGGGCCAGGTGGTGGCGGCCCAGCAGGAGATTGTAGGCGGGGCGGGTGGTGAGCCATGCGCGGTTATAGCGAACGCGCAGATGACGGGCCTCCAGCCGCGCCGTTGCGGGCATGAGCTGCATCAGTCCCTGGGCTCCGACGTGACTGCCAGCTGTGTGATCGAATTCGCTCTCCTGGCGGATCAGCGCCAGCACCACGGGCAATTCGAGGGTGTTCTCGCGGCTCTTGTGCGGGGGCAGGGCCCTCAGGGGATAGCCGTAATTGTCGATGTCGATACCGCGGCTGCCGGCGGCCTTGGCCAGGCGCACGGCGTTGGCGGGCCCGGAAGCGTCCCACAGCAGCGAGGCGGCGGCGGCCAACTCCACCGGCTTGTGAAAGGAATAGGCCAGCGGCCAGACGAAACCGCGCAGCAGCCGCCTGTTGCCTGCGCGCGCCAGCAGGCGCACGGCCTTGCCAAGCTCGTGGCCTTGCACCTTGCACCTGGCAGCTGGTGTCGGCCAGGCCATTTTCAGCGGGATGGGTCTGTGGCCAAGGCCGAGCTTCTCGCGCGAGAGCAGGCCGTAATAGACGGTGGGGGTGAGGGCGGAAGCCTGGTAGGCGCGGCGCGCGCCGGCCAGGTCGCCAAGCCTTTCGCGGGCGCGCCCCACCCAATACCAGCCCTTGGCCTTCCAGGTGCGGCTTTTGGCCAATTTCGGCAGGCGCAGGAAATGTTTCAAGGCGGTCTTTGGCCGTCCCAGCTTTTCGAAGGCGATGAAGCCGGCCAGGAACTCGCCGCGAAAGGCTGGTTTGCCGGGCCTGGAGAAGCCATGGCTGGCGGCGAGCCGGTAGGCATCCGGCCAATGACGGCGATACCGGTTGGCCAGCAGGTAGCGGGCGACGAGGCGCTTTTCCGTCCACCATTGCTCGGGAGCCAGCAGGTGGGCGTGCGAGGTCGGCAGGCCCTTGAGCACGGACAGGGCCTTCAACATCTGGCCCGTCTTGCGGTAATAGCGGGCGAGGGCGTAGCGCACGACCTGCTTGCCGCGCATGGCTGCGGGAAGGGCGCGGTATTGCGCCAGGGCTCCGCGCTGGCGGCGCATGAGGGCGCGGGCGGCGGCGGCGGCCCGGCGATAGGCCGAAGGCATGTGGCGGGCGAATTGCACGGCATGGCGCGTTTTCTGGGCCATGATGAGGCGCCACAGGCGGGCGGCGTCATCACTGGCATTCAGCAATGCGTCAAGGCCGGCGTGCTTGCGCACATAGGCTTCGGCGGTGGTGGGCAGGGAGGCGCGGCGCCAGGCCTTCTTCAGTGCCGCGCGAGCCTGTTCGCGCTTGCCAATACTCAACAAATGGCGCGCCAGCGCCACCATCCCGGCGGCGCTGCGTGGCTTGTTGCGGGAGAAATAGCTGGCGAGATCGGCGTTCGAGCCGTCGAGCAACAGCTTCAGCTCGCCCATGGCGCGGAAAGTGCCCGCCATCGGCCAGCGCGGATTTTGCAGCGCGAAGGAAAGGAGCTGCGCGGCGCTGGCCTGACGCAAATTGCGACGCAGCCACAGCCAATGCGCCGTCTTGCGGGTGGCGGCGTCGTTGCCCGCCAGCGCAAGTGCCCGGGCAAGGCGGCCCTTGTCCGCCGCCTTGACGGCGGCGATGGCATTGGAGCCAAGGCCGGAGGAGGCGCAGGCAGCCGCGTGCGCCACGGGCGTCGTCGCCGCGAAATGCGTCAGGGCGGCCAAGCCCATGAGCGCGGCCGTGGCCAACGCCCTTGGCAAAAGAAGAAAATCTTGTCGCAAGCCCCCGGAAGTTTGCTTCATGTGCTCCGTGTCCAGATAATTCGGCAGTGCGTTCTGCCGGGCATGTGGCTGGAATGGAAAAATGTCGCCCAAGCGCCGCCATCCTTGCGCCGAATTGCGGCAAAGCCGTGATGCCGCCGTCGCTCCGGGCGCGCTCTTGCCGCCCCCGGCGCGATGTGATTAAGCTCGCCTTCGGGCAGGATGGCCATGGTGCCCGGGCTTTCCATGCTTGGCGTGGACGATTCTCTCCATGCCAGCCAAGTGGACAGTGTGGGCGTTCATGGTTAACGAATGGTTGCGGCCGGGTGTGGTCGCGCCAAGCATCATGTTCCTTCTGGAACAGGGCAGAGGAGTGAAGCGTCGTGGACACATCCCGGATCAAGGGCTCCATTCCGGCCATCGTCACGCCAATGACGGACGACGGCGCGGTGGACGAGGCGGCCTTGCGGCGCCTGGTGGACTGGCATGTCGAGCAGGGATCGCACGGCATCGTGGCGGTGGGCACCACCGGCGAATCGCCGACGCTTGATCATGACGAGCACAAGCGGGTGGTGGAGATCATCATCGAACAGGCGGCGGGGCGGCTGCCGGTCATCGCCGGCACGGGTTCGAACTCCACGGACGAGGCCGTGGAGCTGACGCGGCACGCGGCCGGAGCGGGGGCGGACGCGGCTCTGGTGGTGGTGCCGTATTACAACAAGCCGACGCAGGCCGGGCTATACGCGCATTTCCGCGTCGTCGCCGAGGCGACGCCGGACCTGCCCATTCTCATTTACAACGTGCCGGGGCGCACGGTGACGGACATTTCCAACGAGACCATCGTCAGGCTGGCCAAGGAGATGCCGAACATCGTCGGCATCAAGGATGCCTCGGGCGATTTGAATCGGCCCTCCCTGCTGCGGCTGGAGCTGGGGGAAGAGTTCATCCAGCTGTCCGGCGAGGATGGCACGGCACTGGGCTTCAACGCCCATGGCGGTCGCGGCTGCATCTCGGTGACGGCCAACGTGGCGCCGGCGCTGTGCGCCGAGTTCCAGGAGGCCATGCTGGCCGGCGATTACGCCAGGGCGCTGGCGCTACAGGACAGGCTGATGCCGTTGCACAAGGCGCTGTTCGTGGAAACCTCGCCGGGACCGGTGAAGTATGCCTGCTCGTTGCTGGGGCTGTGTTCACCCTTCGCGCGGCTGCCGATGGTGGAGATCGCCGATACGTCCAAGCGGGCGGTGGAGGCCGCCATGCGCCATGCCGGGCTGCTGAGCTGAATCGGGCAGGGTTGGCGCTTTTTGGCCGGGTGAGGGAACAACGGCGGATACGTTCATGTCTTCGAAAAAGGGTGGCGCGAGGAAATCCGCCGACGGCGGCAAGGTGGTGGCGGAAAACCGCCGCGCGCGCCATGAATACGAGATCCTGGAAACCTTCGAAGCCGGCCTGGCGCTGCTGGGCACGGAGGTGAAGAGCCTGCGCGAGGGCAGGGCGAACATCGCCGAGGCCTACGTTTCGCCGGAAGGTGGCGAGCTGTGGCTGATCAACTCGGATATTCCCGAATATCGTTATGGCAACATCAACAACCACGAGCCCCGGCGCAAGCGCAAGCTGCTGATGCACAAGCGCGAGATCAGGCGTCTGACCGACGAGGTGCAACGCAAGGGCATGACCATCGTGCCGTTGAAGATGTATTTCAATGCGCGGGGTCTGGTGAAGCTGCTCATTGGCCTGGCCAAGGGGCGCAAGAAACACGACAAGCGGGAAGTGCTGAAACGCCGCGACTGGGAGCGCCAGAAGGCGCGCCTGATGAAGATGAGCCGGTGATTTTTCCGCTTGTCGGGGCGGGATTTTTGATTTATTGCAGCGGCTGCATCCGTCCCGGTCGGGGGCTGATGGCAGGGCGTTTCACGTTTTCCTCGGGCCATGATGGTCCGCTCGGATAATGGGCGCTTTCGGTGGCTGGCCCACGCGGCGCGGCCGCCGCACTGCCGGAGAGTCTCCGCTCTGGCCGAATGCCCGCATGGCCTTTCCCGGGCCGGCGGGAGGCTTTGCGCCGGGCGATGCGGCATGGAACCGACGGGCGAGCATCGTGCCGCCCGGGCAGAGAGCAACAAGAGGAAAGGCCGAGAATGCGTTACTACGAGCATGTCTTTCTGCTGCGTCAGGACCTGGGCCCGGCGCAGGCGGAAGCCGTCATCGACGAGATGAAGAAAGTCGTCGAGGACAAGGGCGGCAAGGTGAAGAAGGTGGAAAAATGGGGCCTGCGCCCGCTGGCCTACAAGATCGGCAAGAACCGCAAGGCCCATTACGTGCTGTTCAATCTGGAGACGCCGCCGGAAGCGGTGGACGAACTGGAGCGCATCGAGCGCATTTCCGACGACGTCATCCGCTTCCTGACCGTGCGCGTCGACGAGCTGGAGGAAGGCCCCTCCGCCATGATGCGCGAGCAGGAGCGCGGCGGCCGCCGCCGCCCGCGCCAGTAAGGCACTCAGGGCGTTAATTACGAACACGC
>JALVRJ010000228.1:13718-14037 GCA_027031305.1 Hyphomicrobiales bacterium
CCGAGCGTGGCAAGATCGTGCCGTCGCGCATCACCGCCGTTTCGGCCAAGAAACAGCGCGAGCTGGCCCGTGCCATCAAGCGCGCGCGCATCCTGGCGCTGCTGCCCTTCGTGGTGAAGTAGGCGCGCCGCGCCAAACGATTCTTCGCGTCCGGCGCGGGCGCGGATACGAAGAACACGGTTGGGTCGGACGGGCGAGCACCGAGGGAGTTCGGCGGCGCCCGATCCTTCTCTAACCCGGCAACCGGGGACAGCCATACCATGTCGTTTCCTTCCGACACGGGGTCCGAGAGGGGGCGGGGCGGCGGAGGGCCTTCCTC
>JALVRJ010000229.1 GCA_027031305.1 Hyphomicrobiales bacterium
CCGTGACGGGAGATGAACACGACAACGGGAACGGAAACCATGCAGGATCTGCAAGGACTGGCCGAAAAGGCGAAGCAGGCGGCCGAGGTCGCCCGGCAGGCCGCGCAGGAGGCCGCCGCGGCGGCCGACGCGGCGCAACGGGCCCTGACGCACGGTGGTAAGGAGGTGGCGGACACGGCAACGGCGGCCAGCGCGGCGCTGGCGCACGGCGCGGCCGACCCGTTCATCTACCTGTTCGCCATCTTCGTGCTGGCGGTGTTCGTCGGCTACTACGTGGTGTGGTCGGTCACCCCGGCGCTGCACACGCCGCTGATGTCGGTGACCAATGCCATTTCCTCGGTCATCGTGGTCGGCGCGCTGCTGGCGGTGGGGGCCGGCGCGCTTTATTCCGGCGCCGCCGCCACCTTCGGCTTCGTCGCCCTCGTCCTGGCGGCGGTGAACATCTTCGGCGGCTTCCTGGTCACCCAGCGGATGCTGGCCATGTTCAAGAAAAGACACTGACGGGGGGCTGGCGGCATGTCGCAGGAACTGATCATTCTGCTCTATCTCGTTTCCGGGTCGTTGTTCATTCTCGCCCTGCGCGGGCTGTCGCATCCGGACACCTCGCGGCTGGGCAACTACCTGGGCATGGCCGGCATGGCGATTGCCATCGTCACCACGCTCCTGATCATGCCCTCGCTGGGCATTGGCACGTGGCTGATGATCATCGCCGGCTTCGCCATCGGCGGCGGCATCGGCGCGGTCATCGCGCGGCGGATTCCCATGACCCACATGCCGCAGCTGGTGGCGGCCTTCCACTCGCTGGTGGGCCTGGCGGCGGTGCTTGTAGCGGCCGCGGCGCTCTACGCGCCACAAGCCTTCGGCATCGGCACGCCAGGCAACATTCACGGCGGCTCGCTGGTTGAAATGAGCCTTGGCGCGGCCATCGGCGCCATCACCTTCACCGGCTCGCTCATCGCCTTCGCCAAGCTGCACGCGCTGATGTCCGGCAAGCCGATCATGCTGCCCATGCGCCATGTCATCAACATCGCGCTTGGCGTGCTGCTGGTGGTGCTCATCGTCACCTTCGTGAAGACCGAGAGCCACGCCGTGTTCTGGCTCATCGTGCTCATCTCGCTGGCGCTGGGCGTGCTGCTCATCATCCCCATCGGCGGCGCCGACATGCCGGTGGTGGTGTCCATGCTCAACTCCTATTCCGGCTGGGCGGCGGCCGGCATCGGCTTCACCCTGCAGAACGTGGCGCTCATCATCACCGGCGCGCTGGTCGGTTCCTCCGGCGCCATTCTCTCCTACATCATGTGCAAGGCCATGAACCGCTCGTTCTTCTCGGTCATCCTGGGCGGCTTCGGCGCCAGCGCGGCGGCTGGCCCGGCGGATGAGGGCGAGAAACCGGTGCGCGCCGGCTCGGCGGAGGACGCCGCCTTCCTGCTGAAGAACGCGCGAAAGGTGATCATCGTGCCCGGCTATGGCCTGGCCGTGGCCCAGGCCCAGCACGCCCTGCGCGAACTGGCCGACGAGCTGAAGGAGCGCGGAGTGGAGGTGAAATATGCCATTCACCCCGTCGCCGGGCGGATGCCGGGGCACATGAATGTGCTGCTGGCCGAGGCCAACGTGCCCTACGACGAGGTGTTCGAGCTGGAGGACATCAACTCCGAGTTCGCCGACACCGACGTGGTGCTGGTGGTCGGCGCCAACGACATCACCAACCCCCTGGCCAAGGAAGACCCGAACTCGCCCATCTTTGGGATGCCGGTGCTGGAGGTGTGGAAGGCGGGCAACGTGCTGTTCATCAAGCGCTCGCTGTCGCCGGGCTATGCCGGCATCGACAATCCGCTGTTCTACCGCGACAACACCATGATGCTGTTCGACGACGCCAAGAAGATGATCGAGAACATCATCAAGGCCCTGCGCGATTAGGCTCGTGCCCCCGGGAGTTGCGCGGCGCCTGCCTGGCGCAAGGAAAGCTGAAGGGCGACAAAGGGTCGTTGTCATACCAAGATGCAAAAAGAACCACGCAGAAGCCCCGCGCCCCCACCCAACCCCAAATTGTGAAACACAAGGGCTTGGGTGGGGGCGCGGGGCAGTCTCACCAATCAGACATTACGCAACATGGTATCATTCCAGCCTTGTGCACCAGCCCCTTCGGGTGGCGCGGCCGCGGCGTGCCGTATGGCATGGGTCATCCAAGCCTTCAGACGCGCATGGGCATGAGCACGTAGAGCGCGCGTTCCTCGCCGGGGTCGCGGATGATGGTGGGGGCGCCGGCATCGGAGAGCATGAACTCGGTGGTGTCGCCCTCGAATTGGCCGGCGATCTCCAGCAGGTAACGGGCGTTGAAACCGATCTCCATCTCGCCACCGGAAAACTCCGCCGCCAGCTCTTCCTCGGCCGAGCCGGCGTCGGGGTTGTTCACCGATAGCAGCAGAGTGTCGGGCGAGATGACGAATTTCACCGCCCGGCCCTTTTCCGAGGAGACGATGGATACGCGGTCGACGGCCTGGGTGAACAGCCTGGTGTCGACCACCAGCCGCTTGTCGTTGTTCTGTGGAATGACGCGCTCGTAATCGGGGAAGCGGCCATCGATGAGCTTGCTGGTCATGACCACGCCATCGATGGCGAAGCGGATGGTGTTTTCCGACAGCGCCACCTCGATCTCATCGCCGGCGGCGTCGAATAGGCGCATGAGCTCGAGCACCGCCTTGCGCGGAACGATGATGCCGGGCATTCCCGCCGCGCCGGCGGGCGCGGCGACCTCAGCGCGGGCCAGGCGGTGGCCGTCGGTGGCCACGGCGCGCAGACGCACGGTTTCGCCATCCTCGGCGGTATGGAAATAGATGCCGTTGAGGTAATAGCGCGTTTCCTCGGTGGAAATGGCGAAGCGGGTGCGCTCGATGAGGAACTTCAGATCCCCGGTGGCGATGGAAAAGGTATTGGCCGGCTCCAGTGCCGCCAGCTCGGGGAAGTCCTCGGCCGGCAAGGAAGACAGCATGAAGCGCGAGCGGGCGGAGGCGATGACGACGCGGCCCGGTTCGGGTTCGTCGAGGCGCACTTGCGCGCCCTCGGGCAGCTTGCGCACGATGTCGTGCAGCAGGTGCGCCGGCACGGTGACGGCGCCGGCGGCCTCGACCATGGCCGGGGTGTCCTCCACCACCTCCAGTTCCAAGTCGGTGGCGGTGAGGCGCACCCTGTCGTCGCGCGCCTGGATGAGTACGTTGGCGAGAATGGGAATGGTGTTGCGCCGCTCGACCACGCTCTGCACGTGGGACAATGCGCCCAGGAAAGCGTCGCGTTCGATGGTCACCCGCATGACACGGCCCCTTCTTGTTTTATCCGCGCCTCGCCCCCATGACGACGGTCCCGTTCCGGCCGGCGCGGGAGGGCAACTTTGGCGCAAGGCACGCAAGGGGTCAAGCATCGGCGCGCGGGGTGTGGAAAGAGCCGCTTGCATCGTTTCCGGTGGCGGACTATATAGGGAGCATGAACCCCATACCTTCGGGATGCGCCTTGTCGCTACCGGAGAGGATCAAGTGGAGGGTGGGTCCGAGGCCGGGCCCGCTCTTGTTTTTTATATGTGCCCGAAGGGCGTCGCGGGGACCATGACCGAAGAGAAGATGGACAAAAAGGACAGGCGCCTGGCGCGCGAGACGGGGGTGACGGAAGAGATCGCCCGGCTGGTCGAGCCGCTCATCGAATCGATGGGCTACCGGCTGGTGCGCGTGCGGCAGGCGGGCAAGGACTTGCAGATCATGTGCGAGCGGCCCGACGGCACGCTCGGCATCGACGATTGCGTGGAAATCTCGCGCGCGGTGTCGCCGCTGCTGGACGTGGAGGACCCCATTCGCGGTTCCTACAACCTGGAAATCTCCTCGCCGGGCATCGCCCGGCCGCTGGTGCGCCCGGAGGATTTCGAGCGTCACGCGGGCCACGAGGCGAAGATCGAGATGATCACCCCGATCGACGGACGCAAACGGTTTCGCGGCACGCTGGAGGGATTCGACACGGAAACGGACGAGGTGCGACTGTTCATCCCGGCCGAGGACGCCGGCGGCGAGAAAGGGGGCGAGGAGGTGCTCGTCGGCCTGGCCTTCGAGGACATCGACAACGCCCGGCTGGTGATGACCGACGCCCTGATGGAAGAGGCCGCGCGCCGAGCGAAGGGGCGCAAGAACGTGGATGGCGCGGTGGCGGAGGCGGCGCCCGGGCGCGGTGGCCGCAAGGCGGGCGGAAGCCGGGCGAAGGACGGGCGCCGGAGCCGCCGCTGACGAGCGGGACGACGAAACGGAAACGGATGAAGGGGGTGCCGCTCCCGGCGGGGCGGGCCAGACAAGGAACGGAGAACAGACATGACCAACGCAGTCAGCGCCAACAAGCTGGAACTGGTGCGCATTGCCGAGGCGGTGGCGCGCGAGAAGGACATCGACAAGCAGGTGGTGCTCTCCGCCATGGAGGAAGCCATCCAGCGCGCCGCGCGCCTGCGCTATGGCGCGGAACTGGACATCCGCGCCCACATCGATCCGAAGACCGGCGATACCAGGCTGTGGCGCGTGCGCACCGTGGTCGAGGAGGTGGAAGACGAACATCGCGAGATTTCGCTGGAAGAGGCGCGGCGAATCAAGCCCGACGCCGGGATCGGCGACGAGATCCGCGACGCGCTGCCGCCCATCGAGTTCGGCCGCATCGCCGCGCAGAGCGCCAAGCAGGTGATCGTGCAGCGGGTGCGCGAGGCCGAACGCGAGCGCCAATACAACGAATACAAGGACCGCGTCGGCGAAATCGCTTCCGGCGTGGTCAAGCGGGTGGAATTCGGCAACGTCATCGTCGATCTGAACCGGGCCGAGGCCG
>JALVRJ010000230.1 GCA_027031305.1 Hyphomicrobiales bacterium
ACCATCATGTCCGTGACGCGGAAGCGATAACCGGGCTTGATGAAGATGTCCGTCTCGCCAGCGAAGGGGCGCACCCCGCCCAGCTCATCGGCCGCCGTTTCCAGGATGCGCACCGTGGTGGTGCCAACGCAGACGATGCGCCCGCCCGCCGCGCGCGCCGCGTTCAGCACATCCGCCGTTTCTTGCGACACCTCGCCCCATTCGGCGTGCATCTCGTGTTCGTCCAGGTTTTCCGTCTTCACCGGCAGGAAGGTGCCGGCGCCGACGTGCAATGTGATGCGCGCGAGCCTTACACCCGCCCGTTCGATGCGCTCCAGAAGCTCTTGTGTGAAATGCAGCCCCGCGGTGGGTGCGGCCACCGCGCCCTCGCGCTCGGCGAAGACGGTCTGGTAATCCAGCGTGTCCGCCGGGCCGGGCTTGCGGCGAGAGGCGATGTAGGGCGGCAGCGGCATCTCGCCGACGCGTGAAAGGGCGGCGTCGAGCTCCTGCCCCGGACAGGAAAAGCGCAAGACCACCTCGCCGCCTTCGCCCTTTTCCACCACCTCCGCCCACAGCTCGTCGACCGAGCAGCCCGCACCAGAGAGGCCGAACAGAATCCTGTCGCCTTCCCGCAACTTTTTCGCCGGGCGCACGAAGGCGCGCCAGGTGGCTTCGTCCTCGCGCTTGTGCAGGTTGGCGGTGATCTTCGGCATGGCGTCGGCGCCGGGGCGCACGCGCCTGCCTTGCAGCCGGGCGGGAATGACCTTCGTGTCGTTGAATACCAGCACGTCGCCCGCGCGCAGATAGTCCGGCAGGTCGCGAAAGACGCGGTCTTGCAGTTCCGGCCGCCCCGGTTGCTCGCCGGGCTTCACCACCAGCAGGCGCGCCGCGTCGCGCGGCTTCACCGGGCGCAGAGCGATGCGTTCCTCGGGCAGATCGAAGTCGAAATCGGAGAGCTTCATGGATCGCCAGTCCCGGACCGTGGAGGAAGGAAAATGGTGATCCCGGCAGGATTCGAACCTGCGACCCCCGGATTAGGAATCCGGTGCTCTATCCAGCTGAGCTACGGGACCATATGTTTGCGCTGAAGCGCGCGGTTCCGGCCCGCTCCCCCGCCCAACCACCCGATATGATGGGGCATGGTGGTTGGGCGGCGAAGCGGGCCTTGTTATTGGTTGCGCTGAAGCGCATCACGCCAGCCCTCTCCCCTCCCGGCCACCCAAATTCTACACGCAAGTGGCCGCGAGGGGGAGAGGGCCTTTTTCAGGTTTGCGCCGAAGCGCGCGGCTCCGGCCCGCTCCCCCACCCGATAATGTTGGCATGAACTTGGACGGGCGCGCGGGATGGAGTCAAGAGGCCACGGCGCGCGGCTTTGGCCCTCTCCCCCTTTCGGCCACCCAAACGCCATGCCCGGTTGACCGTGGGGGGAAAGGGCCGTCAGCCCGTTTGACGCGTTTGCGCCCCTGAAGCCAGGACGCTTTGTATGGCGCGCAAGGCCGTCTTGCAAGCCTTCTTGTCGCCTCATTGGAGCTGACGGGCTTGACTTCACGCCTCGCGCGCGGCATAGCCCTTGCAACGGAACATTGGCGACGCAAGGCCGCCGCGCGGCTTTCTTCACGGCTTTTCAGAGGTTCGAGACAATGGCCAAGGCAACGACCATCAAGATCAGGCTGGTAAGCACCGCCGGCACGGGATATTTCTATGTGACCAAGAAGAACACGCGCAACATGCCGGAAAAGATGGTGAAGCGCAAATACGACCCGGTGGCGCGCAAACACGTTGAATTCCGCGAGGCCAAGATCAAGTAGGTGGCAACGCCGGCATCACCACCGTGCCGGTGGGGCGCGCGCAAGCGCCGATGTCGATGAACGACCAACGCCGGAGGCATTGCCGTCCGGCGTTTTCGTTTGTCCATAATCCGCCTGTCCATTCCCCCGGCTGTTTGGCGCCGCCCCGTTTTGCAAACATGCAGAAGATATTATATGAAGGTGTCTGCATGTTTCCGCCTGCCGATTCCCTCGCGAAGCGCCGGCGTGGACTTTCTCGGGACCAGGGGCGATGGCCAGCAGCAGCGACGGCATTCTTCCCGATTGCGGACAGAACCTGCCCCATGGCGGCGACAAGCCGGCTCTTCCCCAGGCCTTCGAGCTGCGTGAGCACATGGAAGACGTGCGCCACATGAGCGCCATTCTGAAAGCGCTGGCGCATGAAAGCAGGCTGATCATCCTCTGCGCCCTGATGAACGGCGACAAGTCGGTTTCCGAGCTTGAAACCATCCTGGCGCTGCGCCAGCCCGCCGTTTCGCAACAGTTGGCGCGCTTGCGCGGCGACAAGCTGGTGCGCACCCATCGCGAGGGCAAGATGATATATTACACCCTTTCCGACGACCCGCAGGTGCGGGCCATCGTGCAATTTCTCTGCGAGCTGTTCCGCAAGAACCTGGAAGCGGGTGCCGGCGCGACGTCGTGAACCGTGTGCATTGTGCGCCGTTCACGCATGGTGCGGGAAGCCCGAAGGTCCAAACCGGCAGACGCGGCGACTGCCTACACTCTTTGCACCAGCACATGGACGACGGGCTTCTTTCCCCATTCGGCACGGGCGGCGCGGCGCACGGCCAGCCTGAGGGTGTCGATGACCGCCTCGTCGTTGCGCCGTCGTGCCCGGCCCATGCCTTCCAGCGCGGCGTCGGCCGCGTCGATGAGCACGTCTTCCATCAGCTCGCCGTGTTCGGTCATTTCCGGCAGGCCCTCGGTGATCAACTGCACGGCGCCGCGAATGTCGCCCTTGTGGTTCAGCGCCACGGACAGGGCGACCACGCCCACGTATGCGAGCTTGCGGCGTTGACGCGTGGGACCGTTTTCGCCCGGGGTCAGCAGCCGTCCATCCAGGTGCCACTGGCCGGACTCCACTTGCGCCAACACTTCGGCCGGGCCGGGGGCAAGGCGCAAGAGCTCGCCATCGGCCATCAGCGCCGTTTCCCCTATGCCATGCGCCTGCGCCAGTTTCTGCTGCGCACGCATGTGCAGGAACTCGCCGTGCATGGGAACGAGCCTTCGCGGCCGCACGAGGTCGTAGAGTTCCTTCAGCTCGTCCTGGCGCGGATGACCGGAAGTGTGCACCAGCCGTTCCGGCGTGTTCATGATGACTTCCACGCCGAGCATGGCCAGCCGATTCACGACGCTGAACACGGCCTTCTCGTTGCCGGGGATGGTGAAGGAGGAAAAGATGACGCAATCGCCCTCCTCCAGCGCGATGTTGCGGTGAGAATCGCTGGCGATGCGCGAAAGGGCGGCGTTGGGCTCGCCCTGGCTGCCGGAGCACAGCAGCAACACCCTGTCGCGTTCCAGGTAGCCATAGGCGTCCTCGTCGAGGAAGCGGTGGCGGGGTTCCAGCAGGCCCACCTCGCGCGCGGCCTCGATGACCCGGCGCATGGCGAAGCCCGCCACCACCACCTCGCGCCCGGCCTCCTCGGCCGCCTCCGCCACGGCGCGGATGCGGCCGACGTGCGAGGAAAAGGTGGTGACGGCCACCCGGTGCGGCGCGCGGGTAATGATCCGCCGCAATTCCTCGGCCACCTCCTTCTCCGATGGGGAACGACCGGGCTTTGGCGCGTTGGTGGAATCGCACACCAGCGCCTCGACCCCCGCGTCACCGAGCTGGCGAAAGCGGTCGAAGGAAAATCGTGGCGGAATGGTGGGGGTGCGATCGATCTTGAAATCGCCGGTATGAACGACGGTGCCGGCGGGCGTGAAAAAGGCCAGCGCGTTCGGCTCGGGCAGGGAATGGGTGACGGGGATCCATTCCACCGCGACTTCGCCGAAGCGATAGCGCTTGCCGGGCTTCGCCTCCTTCAGCTCCACCGCGTCTTCCAGCCCCAGCTCCTCCAGCTTGTTGCGGATGAGCAACAGGGCGAACTTCGTGCCATGCACCGGCGCTCCCAGGCGGTGCGCCAGGTGGGCGACGGCGCCGATGTGATCCTCATGGGCGTGGGTTATGAGAATGGCGGCGAGGTGATCGCGGCGGTCCTCGATGAACTCGATGTCGGGCAGGATGATGTCGATGCCGGGGGTGGTGGCATCGCCGAACATGACGCCACAATCCACCATGAACCACTGGCGGTCCAGCCCCCTGCCCCAGCCATACAGGTACATGTTCATGCCGATCTCGCCGGCGCCACCCAGCGGCAGCACGGCGAAATCCGCGGCCTCGCCCCTGTTCGTCATGTCGCCCCCGCTTCATCCGGCCCGAGCCGGCGAACGCGCCTCCGGTTCAGGCATTCATTTGCACGTGTTCTATTTCGCCGGCATGGAACATGCGCCGCTCTCCCCCGGGCAGTTCCAGCACCAGTTCGCCGGACGGGCCGAGATCGGCGAAGCGCCCACTCAGAAGCTCGCCTCCATGGCGCAGGTGCAGCGTGCTTCCCAATCCGTGCGCCCGTTTCAACCAGGCCTCGCGGACGTTCCTCGGCCCGTAGGACTGCCAGACCTGATACCAGCGCCAGAAGGTGTCGCGCAACACCTCGAACATCAACCCGGGGTGGAGCGCCACCCCATGTCCCGACAGCGACGTGGCCGGCCAGCGGGCCTGATCGGGTGGCGGCGCGTGTCGCAGGTTCATGCCCCAACCGATGACGAGCGCCCGGTGGCCGTCTCCACCGGCTTCCACATGGCCCGTCGCCGGAGCGTCCGGTGGAGTGGCGGAATCGGTGGCGCCCGGCGCGCGCACGGTTTCCAGCAGAATGCCACCCAGCTTGCGCCCGTGCAGCAGCACGTCATTGGGCCATTTCAGCGACAATGCGTCGCGCAAGTCCCGTCGTCCGGCCCGGGCCAGCAGG
>JALVRJ010000231.1 GCA_027031305.1 Hyphomicrobiales bacterium
CGCGCCGCCGTGCGCGCGCACAAGTTCCAGCGAGCGGCGCGCGGCGGCGTCGATCTGCATCCAGCGGCCGCGCGCCGCGCGCGCCGGCGGCCGCAGAACGGGCAGGGCGCCGACCTGGGTCAGCGAAATGTAGTCCAGCAGCGCCCCGGCGGCCGCCACCTCGGCGCGGGAGAAGTCGCCGAAGCCCTCCAGCGCCGCCACCTTGAAGTGTTCCTTCAGCCGCCGCTCGCCGGAGAGGCTGTCGAAGCGGCTGGCGGGCAGTGGCGTGACGGCGGCGCGCACCTGGCGCAGGGCCTCGGCCAGCCGCTCGTCCTCCAGCAACGTCTCCGCGACGATGATCTCGCCCGGGTCCAGCCGTTCCAGCTCCGCCGGCAAGGCGGTGGCGTCCGCCTCCATGACGTGGAAATCGCCGGTGGAGATGTCGGCCCATGCCAGCGCCAGCTCGGCGCCGCCCTTCGCCCGGGCCAGCGCCACCAGGTAATTGTGCCGCGCCGGCGCCAGCAGCGTGTCCTCGGTCAGGGTGCCCGGGGTGACCAACCGCACCACCTCGCGCCGCACCACCGCCTTGTGGCCGCGCTTCTTCGCCTCCGCCGGGTCTTCCATCTGCTCGCAGATGGCCACCCGGTGCCCGGCGGCGATGAGCTTGTGCAGGTATTCCTCGGCCGCGCGCACCGGCACGCCGCACATCGGAATGTCCTCGCCGGCGTGCTTGCCGCGCCTGGTCAGCGCGATACCCAGCGTCTCGGAGGCCACCTTGGCGTCATCGAAGAACAGCTCGTAGAAATCGCCCATCCGGTAGAACAGCAGATAGTCCGGGTGCGCCGCCTTCAGCTCCAGATACTGGGCCATGGCCGGCGTCGCCTTCGCCGCCGTCTTCTCCGCCGTCTTCGTCTTTCCGGACGCGCGCGCGCTCATGCATCCCCCCCGTCTTGCAGCGCCTCGTTTTCATCGCCGGCGGGCGCCACGAGGTCGTAGGCCCGCTCCACCACGTAGGGCCCGCCACCGCGCGAGGGCCGGGCGGAAAACAGCGCGAACCGCCTCACCTCGAACGGTCCGGCCGAGAACAGGCCGTGTTCGGTGACATAGCGCCGCACCGCCGCCAGCGGCGCGCCACGGCAGCGCGCCAGGGTCACGTGCGGCACGAAGCGGCGCCTTTCCGGCTTCAGCCCGGCGAGCTGGCAGATGCGCTCGTGCATCTGTTGCAGGTTGGCCAGGGGCGGGGTCGGCTCCACCCTGGCGTGCACCGAGTGCGGCCGGGCGCCGCCGAAGAAGTCCACCCCGGCCAACCGCAGCGCGAACGGCGGGTGCCAGACATCGGCCAGCAGGGCATCGATTTCCGCCGCCGTCGCCTCGTCGACGTCGCCAATGAAGCGCAGCGTGACGTGGTAGTCCTCCGGTTCGATCCAGCGGGCGCCGGGAATGCCGCCCTTGAGCAGTTGCAGCCGCTGCGCAACGTCGGGCGGAATTTCCAGCCCCGTGAACAGGCGCGGCATGGGCAATCCTCCTCGTCATCCATCGGCGGGCGCGCGCAGCCATGATGCCGGCGCGGTGGAAAGCTCCTTGCATTCTCGCTCTGGTTAAGGGAAAAATCCCCGCATGGTCAAACTCAACCGCATCTATACCCGCACCGGCGATGGCGGCGAGACGGGGCTGGCCGACGGCAGCCGCCGCGGCAAGTTCGACGCGCGCATCGAGGCCATCGGCGAGGTCGACGAGACCAACGCCGCCATCGGCGTGGCGCGTCTGCACGTGGTCGCCTGGCGCCGCGACCTGGATGCCGAGCTGGCGGTGGTGCAGAACGACCTGTTCGACATCGGCGCCGGGCTGGCCCTTCCCGATGAAACGGTGGCCACGGATTTGCGCATCAGCCCGGCCCGCGCGCGCTGGCTGGAAGAGCGCATCGACGCCATGAACGCCCATCTGCCTCCCTTGCGCTCCTTCATTCTGCCGGCGGGCACGCCGGCGGCGGCGCATCTGCACCTCGCGCGCACGGTCACGCGGCGGGCCGAGCGGGCGCTCGCGGCATTGGCCGCGACGCCGGGAGAATGGGTGAACCCGGCCGCCCTCGCCTTTCTCAACCGGCTTTCCGATTATCTGTTCGTCATGGCCAGGCTGGCCAACGCCGAGGCCGGCGGCGACGTCGCCTGGCAACCGGCGGCGGCGCGCCAGGAGGGAGCGGAAGGAAAGGGCGCCAGCGGCGCCGAACGGAGGGAGGAGCAGGCCTGATGTTCTTTCCGCTGCTCGACAGGAACCCGCTGAAGGTCATTCGCTACCAGGCGGTGACGCTGGCGCTGATCGCGCTCAACGTGCTGATTTTCCTCTACACCAACTACGTGCTGGACGAGCACGCGCGCATGGGGCTGTTCCTGTCACTGGGCATGGTGCCCGCGGTGATTTCCGGCAAGGCGGTGCTGGCCGATGAACTGCATCTCGTGCCCGCGCTGCTGACGCTGCTCACCTCCATCTTCCTGCATGGCGGCTGGATGCATCTCATCGGCAACATGTCCTTCCTGTGGGTGTTCGCCGACAATGTCGAGGACAGTTTCGGCCACCTGTCCTTCCTGCTGTTCTACCTGGTCTGCGGGCTGGTGGCGGCGCTGGCCCACCTGGCGTTGGATCCGGCCTCGCGAATGCCCCTCATCGGCGCCTCCGGCGCCATTTCCGGCGTCATCGCCAGCTACCTGTTGCTGTTTCCGCGCTCGCAGGTCATCTCGCTGTTCGGTTTCGTGCCGCTGAAGCTGCCGGCCATGTGGCTGCTGGGGATGTGGATCCTGTTCAATCTGGTGTTCTTTCTCGTTGCGCCGGCTAGTGGCGGGGTGGCCTGGGTCACCCACCTGGCCGGCTTCGTCACCGGGCTGGCCATCACCTGGCCACTGCGCAAGCGCATTCGCCTGCGCCTGGCCCGCGGCCAGGCGCGACGCGACCGGCCCCACTGGGACGCCGCGCGGCGGGCCGCTTCCACGTCGCCGGCGCGTCCCGACAAGGAGCGGCGGACATCATGAAGATCCTCGCATCCATTCGTCAGACGGTGGACCACAACGTCATCGTCCGTCCCGCGCCCGATGGCGGGAGCGCCGACGTCGCCAGCGCCCCCCGCGCCATCAATCCCTTCGACGAGATCGCGCTGGAAGCGGCCCTGCGCCTGAAGGAAGACGGCATGGCGGAAGCCGTGATCGCCGTTTCCATCGGCCCCGAGGAGGTGGAAAAGGCGCTGCGCACGGCGCTGGCCATGGGCGCGGACACGGCGGTGCACGTACTTGCGCCGGAGTTTCCCGCGCCGCCGGACGTCGCCGCCCTGCTGGCGGAAGTGGCGCGGCGACGGGAAACGCAGCTGGTGCTGATGGGCAAGCAGGAAATCGACGATGATTTCGGCGTGACGGCGCAGATGCTGGCCGGCCGCCTGGGCTGGCCGCAGGCCATGTTCGCCGCCGCCATCGAAGCGGCGCCTGAGGAGCAGGGAGAGGATGAGCAGGCCCTGCACGTGGTCTGCGAGCATGACAGGGGCACGCGTACCCTGCGGGTGCCGCTGCCCTGTGTCATCGCCGCCGAGCTGCGCCTCGCCGAGCCGCGCTTCGTCTCATTGGCCAACATGATGAAGGCGCGGCGCCGGCCTATCGAGCGCGTCACGCCGGCGGATCTGGGCGTGCGACCGTGGCGGCGGCTGGAGATGGTGGCCGTGCGGGCGGCGCAACAGGCCCGTGCGGCGCGGATGCTCGATGGCGTGGACGAACTGCTGGACATCCTGCGCCGGCACGAGGCATGGCCTTCGTGACGATGAACAGGATGATGAATGAGTGAAGAGGCGAGCCTGATGACGACGCTGGTCCTGGCGCAAACGGAAGCGACGCGGCTGCTGCCTGGCACGGCGCGGCTCGTTGGCGCGGCGCGGGCTTTCGGGCGACCGGTGACGGTGCTGGTGGCCGGGTATGGCATGGGCGAGGCGGCGGCGCGCGCGGCACGCCTTGAGGGGGTCGAGCGGGTGCTGCTGGCCGACGACGCGTGCCTGGCGGAGCAACTGGCCGAGCCCATGGCCGCGCTGCTGCGTCCGTTGAGCGCCGAGTACGATGTCATCATCGGCGGCATGGCCAGCATGGCCCACCGCGAGATCCTGCCACGGCTGGCCGGAATGCTGGACGTCATGGCCTTGAGCGACGTGCTGGCGATCGAAAACGAGAGCACCTTCCAGCGCCCCGCCTTCGCCGGCAATGTCGTCACCACCGTGCGCCTGCTCGACGACGGACCGCGTCTGTTGCTGATGTGCGAAAGCGCTTTCGAGGAGGCCGGTACCGATGGAGCGAGGTCGGCGCCGGTGGAAAAGCTCGCCGTGCCCGCCGACCTGCCCCTGCCGGTGCGCGTCATCGCCGAGGAACGCCATGGGGAGAGTGGCCCCGACCTGCGCAGCGCGCGCCTGGTGCTGGGAATGGGGCGTGGCGCCAGCGGCGAGGAGGCGCGGCGGATGCTGCACGAACTGGCGGACCGTCTCAACGCCGCCATCGCCGCCACGCGGGCGGTGGTGGACGATGGCCTGGCGCCGAACGAGTGGCAGGTGGGGCAGACGGGCAAACGCATCGCGCCGGCGGTGTATGTCGCCTTTGGCATATCCGGCGCCCACCAGCACCTCGCCGGCATTCGCGACGCCGGCCTCATAGTCGCCGTCAACACCGACGAGGAGGCCCCCATCTTCCGCGCCGCGGATCACGGTCTTGTCATGGACGCGACCGAGGTTCTACGCCGCTTGCTGGAGGAAGCATCGGCGCCGAAACGCGCCTGATACCAAAATGTATAAAGAACCACCCACCAC
>JALVRJ010000232.1:0-1911 GCA_027031305.1 Hyphomicrobiales bacterium
AATGAGCAGCGAGAACACCTGCCCCATCAGGTCGCCCAGGTGCGCGGAAAAGGCCACCAGGTTGATGTTCACCGCCAGCAGCATCAGCTCGATGGACATCAGGATGACGATGACGTTCTTGCGGTTCAGGAAGATCCCGAACACGCCGATGGTGAACAGGATGGCCGCCACCGTCAGGAAATGTGCCAGCCCGATTGCCATGGTTCCGCCCAGTCCCTTTTCTCCCGTCATTCCGGCGAAAGCCGGAATCTCCTGCCACAACCTCATGTGTCCACCGCCCGAGACCCCGGCTTCCGCCGGGGTGACGGAGCGTGTCCTCACAACCCCTGCCCCGGCTTCACGTCCACCAGCCGCACCGCTTCCTCGCGCGTGCGCGCCACCTGCTTCGCCACGTCCTGGCGCTTCACGTCCTTGCGGTGGTGCAGGCTCAGCACGATGGCGCCGATCATCGCCACCAGCAGGATCATCCCCGCCATCTGGAACAGGAAGACATGATCGGTATAGATGATGCGCCCCAGCGCCTCGGTGTTGGTGACACCCTCCGCCACCGGCGCCGCCCGCAGCTTCGCCGCCATCGGCGAGGGTTGCCAGGCCATGAACACGAACACCAGCTCCGCCACCAGCACGCCACCCACCAGCAGACCCAGCGGCGCCGCCTTGCTGAAGCCCGCGCGCAGCTCGTCGAAGTCCACGTCCAGCATCATGATGATGAACAGGAACAGCACCAGCACCGCGCCGACATAGACGATGAGCAGCGTCATCGCCAGAAACTCCGCTCCGGCCAACAGGAACAGTCCCGCGCCGTTGAAAAAGGCGAGGATGAGAAACAGCACCGCGTGCACCGGATTGCGCAGCGTGATCACCAGCAGCGCCGAAACCAGCAGCAGCGTGGCGAACAGCCAGAAGAACACTTGCACGATCATCCCTTGCATCCCCTCTTCCTCGCCCCTCGGCGGCACCCCGGCTCAGCGATATGGCGCATCCATCAGGATGTTGCGCGCCAGCTCGCGCTCCCAGCGGTCGCCGTTCGCCAGCAGCTTTTCCTTGGTGTAGAAAAGCTCTTCGCGCGTTTCCGTGGCGAATTCGAAATTCGGCCCCTCGACGATCGCGTCCACCGGGCACGCCTCCTGACAGAAGCCACAGTAGATGCACTTCGTCATGTCGATGTCATAGCGCGTGGTGCGCCGCGAGCCGTCCTGTTTCCTTGGCCCCGCCTCGATGTGAATGGCTTGCGCCGGGCAAGCCGCCTCGCACAACTTGCAGGCGATGCAGCGTTCCTCGCCGTTCGGATAGCGGCGCAGCGCGTGCTCGCCACGGAAGCGCGGCGAGATGTATCCCTTTTCGAACGGGTAGTCTATGGTCGCCTTGGGCGCGAAGAAGTAGCGCATGGACAGCGCCACGGCCTCCACGAACTCCTTCAGGAACAGCGATTTCACAGCCTGTCCGACACGCATCCGCTTACCTCCTCAAGGCGCCATGTCGAAGGCCACCAGCCAGCCGGCCACCAGCACGACGTAGAACAGCGAGATGGGCAGGAACACCTTCCACCCCAGGCGCATCAGCTGATCGAAGCGATAGCGCGGCACGAAGGCCTTGACCAGCGCGAACATGAAGAATACCGCCAGCGCCTTCAGCGTGAACCATGCCACGCCCGGAATCCAGTTGAACGGCGCCACGTCGATGAGGGGCAGCCAGCCGCCAAGGAACAGCACCGTGGTCATGGCGCACATCAGGGTGATGGCCACGTATTCACCCAGCATGAACAGCAGGTAGGGCGTGGAGGAATATTCCACCATATGCCCCGCCACCAGCTCCGATTCGGCCTCGATGAGGTCGAACGGCGGCCGCTGCGTCTCGGCCAGCGCCGAGATGAAGAAGATGATGAACATCGGGAACAGCGGCAGCCAGTAC
>JALVRJ010000232.1:1921-4797 GCA_027031305.1 Hyphomicrobiales bacterium
CAGCCCGTCTTTCTGCGTCAGCACGATCTCGGTCAGGTTCAGCGAACCGGCCGCCAGCAGCACGGTGATGATGACGAAGCCGATGGACACCTCGTAGGACACCATCTGCGCCGCCTCGCGCAAGCTCGCCAGGAACGGATATTTCGAGTTCGACGCCCAGCCGCCGATGATGGTGCCGTAGACCATCAGCGACGAGATGGCGAAGAGATACAGGATGCCGACGTTGATGTCGGCGATGGCCCAGCCCTCGTTCACCGGCACCACCGCCCACGTGGACAGCGCCAGGATGGTGGTGATCAGTGGTGCCGCGATGAACAGCCCCTTGTTGGTGGCGTCCGGCAGCACCACTTCCTTCAGCACGAATTTCAGCAGGTCCGCGAACGACTGCAACAGGCCCAGCGGCCCCACCACGTTCGGCCCCCTGAGCATCTGCACCGCCGCCCACACCTTGCGGTCGACGTAAATGAGCAGAGCCAGCGCCACCAGCAGGATCACCAGCAGCAACACGCTTTTCAACGCGATCCACAGCAGCATCATGGCCGTATCCCACCAGCTCATGCCCGTTCTCCCCGCATCGAAATGCCGTTGCCGTCACGCATCATTCCGCCGCTTCCCTGCCCTGTCCAACACGCATGATCTCGCTCATGCGCCGCAAGATTTCCGAGGCCCGCGCCACCGCATTGCTCTGCCAGAAGTCCTCTATGACCGAAGTCAGCGGAGCCGCGCCCACCTTGCCACCCACGTCTGGCAGCTCTTCCAGCGCCGAAGCATCCGCCGGCTCTATCACATCGATCTTCGCCAACTGCGGCGAGGATTCATACAGTGCCGCGCGCAAATCCGCCGCCGCGGAAAACACCGCCTCGTCCACGCCCAACACCCGCGCCATATCCGAGATGATTTGCCAGCCCTCGCGCGCCGCGCCCGGTGGTGTAACCGCGCGCAACGCCAGTTGCGGCCGGCCTTCCAGATTCACGTAGGTGGCATTCATCTCCGTCCACGCCGCGGCCGGCAGAATGACGTCCGCCGCGTGCGCACCGGCATCGCCATGCGTGCCCTGATAGACCACGAAGGCGTCTTTCAGCCGGTCGACCGGCAGCTCGTCCGCTCCCAGCAGCCAAACGAAGGACACATCGCCCTTCTCCGCCGCCGAAAGAATGCCCGCCGTGTCCAGCCCGCCCTCTCCGGGCAGGCAACCAGCCTCCAGCGCGGAAGGCAATCCCATGTTTGTGTGCAGAATGGAAAAACCATTCCAACCATCTGAAACAGCACCGATTTTCATTGACAGACGCGCCGCCAGCGCGCGGATGCCCTCACCGTCGGGGCGCATGAGCGCGCCCATGCCGAGAACGACGAGCGGCCGCTCGGCCTTTTCCAGCACCCTGAAGAAATCATCCTCGCCCGCCGCGAGATTGGCCAGCGCGTCCGGCGTTTCGCCCAAATGCGCGTAATCGTAAGTAACCTCGATCTTTTCGCCGATGACACCGATGGGCACGTCGCGGTCGAACCAAGCCCGGTGAATGCGCGTGTTCAGCACCGCCGCCTCCAGCCGCGGGTTGGCGCCGATGAGGAGAATGGCGTCCGCCTCGTCGATGCCGGCGATGGTGGCGTTGAACAGATATCCCGCGCGCCCGCCGGCCTCGCCCAGCTTCACGTGCGGCGGGCGGCAATCGACGTTCTTCACGCCCAGCGCTTCCAGCACGCGCTTGAAGGCGAAGGCCTCTTCCGCCGAGACGAAATCCCCCGCCAATCCCGCCGCCTTCTCCGGCGCGTCCTTGGGGAAGGCCTCGGCTATCCTCGCCAGCGCCTCTTCCCACGTGGCGCGGCGGAACTGGCCGTTCTCCTTCACCCAGCAGGCGTCCAGCCGCCGGTTGCGCAATCCGTCCCAGGCGTAGCGCGTCTTGTCGGAGATCCACTCCTCGTTGATGTCCTCGTGCAGGCGCGGCATGATGCGCATGAGCCGGTCGAACTTCGCATCCACCCGGATGTTGGAACCCATGCCGTCCATCAGGTCGATGGTTTCGGTCTTGCTCAGCTCCCACGGCCGCGCGTGGTAGGCGTAAGGCGCGTGCGTCAGCGCCCCGACGGGGCAGATATCGGCGATATTGCCCGCCAGTTCGGTTTTCAGTGCCTCGTCCAGATAGGTGCAGATCTCCACGTCCTCGCCGCGCCCGGTGGCGCCCAGGTCACCGATGCCCGCCACGTCGGCGATAAAGCGCACGCAGCGGGTGCACTTGATGCAGCGGGTCATGATGGTCTTGATGAGCGGGTGGATGTAACGGTCTTCCACCGCCCGCTTGGCTTCCTTGAAGCGCGATTCGCCCCGGCCATAGCCCAGCGCCTGATCCTGCAGGTCACACTCGCCGCCCTGGTCGCAGATGGGGCAGTCCAGCGGGTGGTTGATGAGCATGAACTCGAGCACGCCATGGCGCGCTTTCCGCGCCACTTCCGACTCGGTGAACACCTCCGGCGGCTCGCCGTTCGGTCCCGGACGCAGATCGTTCACCGACAGGGCGCAGGAGGCCATGGGCTTTGGCATCCCCTTCACCTCCACCAGGCACATGCGGCAGTTGCCCGCCACGGACAGGCGCTCGTGGTAGCAGAAGCGCGGCACCTCCTTGCCGGCCATTTCACAGGCCTGCAACAGCGTCGCGCCGTCCGGCGCCTCGATTTCCACCCCGTCTATGATGACCTTCGGCATGTCTGCCCTGTCCCCGTCGTTCGTTTCGCTCGTGGCCGTTTCGTCTTCTTGGTCATTCCGGCCCTTTTCTCGTCATTTCGGCCCTTTTCTCGTCATTCCGGCGAAAGCCGGAATCTCGCGCCACACCCTCATGAGTCCGCGGCACGAGACCCCGGCTTGCGCCGGGGTGACGGTGTGA
>JALVRJ010000233.1 GCA_027031305.1 Hyphomicrobiales bacterium
AACCTGATCCGCACCGAAACGGCTCAACTGCACGACATTCACAAGAAGGTCGTGGTGTTCCGTCACGCGCTGGCGGAGCTGGCGAACCTGAACGACGATCATCTGGCGCGCATCATCCAACGCGCGGCCAAGGCCGGGCCGGAGCACTACAATTTTTCGGTGGTGGAACCGGATGAAAGCGGCGGCTACGGCAAATGGGTGCAGGGGCTGCTGGCCGAGCCGGGCAAGACCGTGGACGGGCATGAAGTGCTGGAACACATCAAGGCGGGGCGGCTGTGGTTGCAGGTGGAGCACCTGCACGAGCTGGCGCCAGAGCTGTTCCAACTCATCCGCGCGGCCTACGACGAGCTGAAGGCGCGGGTGAGGCACTTCACCTATTTCGATCTGTTCACCAACCTGCTCATTTCCGGCCCCAGCGCGAAGGTGACGCCCCACATCGACGTGGCCGAGGTGCTGCTGTTTCACATTCGTGGACACAAGAAATTCACGCTTTGGGATCCGGGAAAGTTCCCGCTGCCAGACGCATGGCGCGAAGGCATCATCCTGCGCGAGCAGCTTGAAGACGTACCGTTGAGGCCCGAGTGGCTGGACAAGGGCATGGAGGCGACCCTGGGCCCGGGCGAGGGTGTGAGCTTTCCCTTCATGTGGCCGCACGCGGTGGAAAACCTGGGTGAACTGAACGTTTCGCTGCAATCGGAATATCACCACCCGGCCTCGCTCAGGCGTTATGCGGCGCATTATGCCAACGGCGTGATGCGCCGCTACCTGGGCCTCAACCCCCGCACCACGGGGCCCGGAGTGCTGGGCGAGGGCTTGCGCGCCGTGGCCGGAGCCATGGCCCGGAAAATGAAGGTGCACAGCCCGAAACCGCGGCGGGTGCCGATGCAGTTCGTATTCAATCCCGAAGAAACGGAAGGCGTGCGCTGGATCGCGGAAAAAAAGCAAATGGCACTGAGGAAGTAAGGGCCATGCGCACCGCCATGCTCCATTCCCTGCAGACGGCACCCTCTTCCGGCAAGACATGGAGGACGCGCGTGGAGCTGTACCAGGGCGTGCAAGCCGTGCGCGGGTTGGCCACGGCCTGGCGGGAGCTGGAACGCGCGGCGGATCATTGCACGCCGTTTCAGACATGGCAGTGGACGCGGGCATGGCTGCGCACCCTGCGGCCACAAGGGGCGGAACCACTGGCGTTGCTGGCAAGGAACGAGGACGGCGAAGCGCTGGCCCTGATGCCCCTGCAACGGGACCGGCACGCGGGAATGCGGCGCCTCATCTGGCTTGGCACGCCGACACTGCAATATGGCGGACTGCTGATGCGGCCCATGCCGCGGCGGGAAGCACGGAGCGTCGTCGAGGCCTTGTGGGACGTGTTGCGGGACCTGCGGGCGGATTACGTGGACCTGCCGTTGATGACCTGGCTCGATCCTGGCATGGAATTGCTGACGGAGCGGGAGAGGGAAACACCACACAATTTCTCCTGGCGCGTCGACCTCTCCACCTTCGCCGACTGGCGGGCCTTCGAACTGGCGCTGAAGCCCTCCGCCCGGCGCGCACGCAAGAAGAGGTTGAACAGGCTCCTGCGCGAGGGCGAGGTGGCATTCGTCGTGCGCGAGGCCCAAGCGGCCCCGACGGAGCTGCTGGACACGGCGCTGGAATGGAAGCGCGGATGGTTGCGCGCGCAGGGGCTGATGGACAGCGAGCCGATGCGGGAGGAATTCGCGCCCTTCCTGCACGCGCTGGCGGTGGCGGAAACCAGGGTGGAAAACACCGCTCACGGTCGCTGGCTGATGGCGGAGCTGCGATTGGACGGCAAGCCGCTGGCGGTGGATTTCGGCATGGTTCTCAACGGCGTGTTCCATTCGTTCTTCGCCGCATACGACCCCGACCACGCCCATCGGTCACCCGGCAAGGTCGCATTGTGGCTGACCTTGCGCTGGTGCATGGAAAACGGCATTTCCTCCTATGACATGTTGGCCAACCCCGCGCCCTACAAGCAGGATTGGGCCAACATGGAAGTGCCGCTTTGGCGCACGGTGCGGCCCCTGGGGGCGAGCGGGGTGGCCTACCGCCTGTGGGCGCGGCGGTTTTCCAGACGGGCACGGCAGATGCACGCCGCCTTGCCAGCGCCGGTCAAATCGCTGGTGCGCAAGGCGTTGGCCCCCTTGCGTTCCGGCCACGGGGCGTGATTATGCTGCGCGTATGACTCGCGCGCGTGAACATTTTGACGGGGCTGACTTTCCCATCGATTCCTTCGATGTGGATTTTCGCGAGCAACTGGCGGCGCTGGTGCGGCGGCGGCGCGACGTGCGGCGGTTTCGCCCCGACCCAGTGCCGGAGGCCATTCTCGAGGAAGCCCTGCGGCTGGCGCACCTTGCGCCCTCGGTGGGATTTTCGCAGCCGTGGCGTTTCCTGCTGGTGGAGGATGAGGCAAAGCGGGCGGCGGCGATGGCATCGTTCCGGAGGGCCAACGCGGCGGCATTGGAGCAGACCGCGCCGGAGGATCGCGCGCTCTATGCCCGGCTGAAGCTGGAGGGACTGCGCGAGGCGCCGGTGCAGATGGCGGTGTTCTGCGACGAGGAAACGCATACCGGGCGCGGGCTGGGGGCGCGCACCATGCCGGAGACGCGGGCCTATTCCACCGTGTGCGCCATTCACACCCTGTGGCTGGCCCTGCGCGCGCATGGCGTGGGGCTGGGGTGGGTGTCGATCCTGGAACCGGAGGAAATCGCGCGCATTTGCGCGGTGCCCGAGGGATGGCGCTTCGTGGCCTGGCTGTGCATTGGCTGGCCACAAGAAGCGCGGGCCGAAACCCCGGAGCTGGAACGGCTGGGCTGGGAGCGCCGGCTGCCACTCGAGAAGCTGTGCCGGCGCATTTGATCGTGACCAGACACGCGCGACTGCGCGGGCGCGACAGCTGCAAAGGCGCTCCATCCTTCCCATATCAGGAATACAAGGAGGAAGGCGCACCATGGGACAGGTCATTTACGATGAAGGTCTTCGCGAGCGCGCGCACGTGTTCGTCGACCGGGTGGATGCGGCGGAGGCGCTGGCGCGGCTGATGGCGCCGGATTTTCGCGACGCGCGGGACGCGGTGGTGCTGGCGATTCCGGCGGGCGGCATTCCGGTGGGGCTGGTGCTGGCGGAAAGACTGGGCCTGCCGTTCGACCTGTTGTTCGTGCGCAAGCTGCACTTTCCCGACAACCCGGAAACGGGCTTCGGGGCGGTGAGCGAGCATGGCGAGGTGATGTTGAACCCGCGGCTGGCGGCCTATCTGGACGAGGACACCATCGCCGAGGTCATCGAGGCGGAAAGGCGGGCGCTGGCGGAGCGCATCGCCGTGCTGCGCGGAGAGCGCGCGGTGGAGGACCTGAGCGGCAAGACGGCGATCATCGTCGACGATGGGCTGGCGTCGGGCTTCACCATGCTGGTGGCCATACGCGAGGCGCGCGCGCGGGGGGCGCGGCGGGTGGTGGTGGCGGTGCCCACGGCCTCGGCGCAGGCGGTGGACCTGGTGGCGCCAGAGGTGGACACGCTGTATGTGGCAAACATCCGCGGCGGACCCTATTTCGCCGTCGCGGAGGCTTACACGGCGTGGCGCGACATATCGCTGGACGAGGCGGCGGCGCTTTTGCGTTCGTGGCGGATGGGAGCGTGAGCGGCACGAAGCTGGAGCGCGCCAGGCCGGAGGGTGATGATCGCATCGTTGGGGCAGAGGCATGTTGGGCAGGCTGGGGCCGGTGGCCATGATCTTTCTGGTGCTGGGCGTGACGCAGGCGCTGGCGGCGGCGTGCCTGATCAAGGGCAACATCAACCGCCGGGGCGAGCGCATCTATCATGTGCCCGGCTCGAAGTGGTATGCGCGGACGAAGATCAACAGGCCGGGCGAGCGCTGGTTCTGCTCGGAGGAAGAAGCCATCGCCGCGGGCTGGCGCCCTCCGAAGGATCAGCCATCATCATCCGTGGCGCGGCGGTTGTATCGGCGCGGCCTGAAGGTAAAGGGGGGCGGCATAACAATGTTGCCGGGCGCCGATGTCGACGCTGGGCGAGGGAAAGGTTGCCGAATCAAGGGCAATATCAACAGGCGGGGCGAATGCATTTATCACGTGCCTGGATCGCGCTGGTATGCTCGGGTCAGGATCAACAGGCCCGGCGAGCGTTACTTCTGTTCGGTCGAGGAGGCCATTGCCGCCGGTTGTCGCGCGCCACGTTGAGGAGTGCCGGCGATGCTCCGCCGGGATGGGCGAAATGCGTGGCGTGGATGAAGGGAGGGGCGGCATGTTGTGGTGTCGGCACGAAACGCCAGTGGGCGCGGTGGTCTTGGCGGCGCGGGAGGACGGCGCGCTGACGCACTTGCAATTCGCCGAGCGCTTTTCACCGCCGGAGACGTGGCGGCAGGAAACCTTTCCGTTCGAGGATGTGCGGCGGCAGCTGGATGACTATTTCGAGGGGCGGCGGCAGACGTTCCAGGTGCCGCTGGCGCCACGGGGCACGGAGTTCCAGCGGCGCGTGTGGGGGGCGCTGCGGAACATTCCCCACGGTGAAACCATCACCTATGGCGCACTGGCGCGCCGGGTGGGAAAGCCGGGGGCGGCCCGCGCCGTGGGGCAGGCCAACGGGGCCAACCCCATCGCCATCATCATCCCCTGTCACCGGGTGGTGGCGGCGGGCGGCATTGGCGGCTATGGCGGCGGACTGGCCATCAAGCGGCGGTTGCTGGCGCTGGAGGGCGTGTTGCTGGAATGAAAACATGCCGGACGAGACCCCGGCTTTCGCCGGGGTGACGAGAAG
>JALVRJ010000234.1 GCA_027031305.1 Hyphomicrobiales bacterium
CGAGGGCATGGATGGCGACCTCGGGTGCGGTCGGGCCGGAGAAGCGCAGCTCCAGCCGGCTGCCCTGGTGCACCGTCAGCATCTCCTCGCCGTGCATCACCTGGCCATTGGCGGCCAGCACCAGGGGCGGCTTGCGCACGAAGGCGGGCGGGTCGACCCAGGCGTCGAGGAAGGCGCGCCGGGCGGCGACCGTCCACGATGGCGGACGGAGGGTTTCGCGCAAGTTGTCGACGAAGCGGGGAGCATTGAGCGCCGTCGCGGCGATGAGGGCCAGGGCGAGGGCAAAGCGCAGGGCAAGGGGGTCGCGGCGCGGGGCGTCGGAGCGCGGCCAGCCGGCGCGCAGGGTGCGGATGCGTTGGCGCAAGCGGTCGCGGTGGGCGCGCCACAGGGCGCGGGTGGGGTCGGGAGCCGGGTCTTTCTCGGAGGCACCTTCCTGCGCCGCGCCGGCCGGCGGCACGGCCAGCGCGTCGCGCAGGGTGCGCAGGGGCTGGTGTTTCAGGCCGGACATTTGCTCCAGCCGCGTCAGGCATTCCTCTTCCGTCGGCAGGCGCAGGCGCAACAGGGGCGGAACGAGCAGCCAGAAGAAGCCGCCGAGAAAGGCGGTGACGGCAAGAAAACGCAAGGGCTGTGGCAGGGCGGGCAGGAGGCCGAGGAGCACCAGCAGCACGAACAGTCCTGCCAGCATGAGCGGCCACAACGCCACATGCCACAGCCGCTGCGCGAAGAGCGCCAGGCGGGCGCGCAGCACGGCGCGGTGCAGCCGCCCCTCATCGGAAAGGGAGTAGAATGTGCGCCGGTTCCGGTTCATGTGACGCACTCTATCATGGGGCGTGGCGCGGGCGCCTCAAAATTTTGCAATGCAAGCGGATTTGCTTCGGCGCCGGTTTTGTGGCCATTTCATGGTCATGGCCGAAATCGACCGAGGAAAGCCAATGGATCTGGCCGAGAAATTGCGGCGGCGCGAATCGCGCATTTTCCGCCTGCCGGAACCGGAAAGACCGGAAGAGGAGGACGACCTGCAAGAGCGCCACAGCCACGCCGGCGCCGATGTCGCGCGCATGGCGGCGCGGATGCAGGGCGCCCTGCGGCGGCTGGGGCTTAAGGAGGGTGGAGCGGTGCTGTTGGCGCCGACGCATACGCTGGAGCAGTTCGTGCTGTGGCTGGCGGCGGTCGCCGGTGGGCATGACGTGCTGCTTGCGGCGACGCCGGAGGAGGGCGAGCGTGCTGGATGGCTGGTTCCGAACGGCGTGGAGGCCGTGATCTGCGCGCCGCCGCGCAAGGCGGTCTGGCAGGAAGTGGCGCGCGCGACGGGGGCGAGGCTGGCGACCCTGGGAGGGCATTGGCAGGGCTCGTTTTTCATGTTGCAGATGGTGCGGCCGGAAACGGAGATGAGCGTGGCGGACGCACCTGGTGTTACGATGTTCATGGATGGCGCGCGGCTGGCGCTGCCGGAGCTGATGGAACGCGCCGACCGGTTCGCCGAAGCCGCCGGGCTGGCCTCGGCGCCGGCCATGGTGCTGTCGGCGCCGGTATTGTCGGCGCCGGGCCACCTGGTGGCGGCGCTGGCGGCGCTGATGGTGGACGCGCCGCTTTACTGGCTGGCGCCCGAGGATCGGGAGCGGGCCCTGCAAGAATGGCCCGCCGTGCCCGAGGGGACGGTCCTGCTGAGCGAGCGGGACTGGCTGGCGGCCCTGGCGGCGCGGCGCGGTGGCGCCGGGCTTGGCGAGCGGATGCGCTTCGTCGATATCGACGCGGTGGACGGGCAAGGCTGAATGCGGGCGTTTTGGATCTCGTTCTCGGTGAACCCGCTGTGTCGGACTGGCATGGTGAGGGATGGAAGCGTAAAATCGGCGTGTCCGACGCGGGCGAGTGCCGCCGGGTGCAAGGGGCAAAGGGGGCTTTGGGCGCATGAGTCGGGATGAAGAGGTGGCCCTGCTTTCGCGTACGCCACTGTTCGAGAATATCGACGCCGCGCACCTGCGGGTGCTGGTCTACGCGGCCGATCATGCGCGCTTCGCGCCGGGGGACTACCTGGTGCGCGAGGGCGGCGAGGAAGCGGCGGGTTTCCTGGTGGTGGACGGCGAGGCCGAGGCGTGGTCGGACGAGGATCCGGCCATGCGGCTGCGCATCACACGCGGCGCCTTCATTGGCGAGGGGGCGATGATCGCCGGGCTGGCGCACCGGCTGAACGTGCGGGCGGTGACGGAGGTGGAGGCGCTGCGCATCACGCGCACGCTGTTCATGCGGGTGTGCCACGAGTTCCCCGAGCTGGGGCGCATGGTCATGAGCAACTACGCTCGGCGCATGGCCAGCATTTCTTCCGCCTTGCACACGTTGCTGCCGTGAGGCTAGCGCGGGCCTGTCGTGGCAGGGTGCATTAAGCTCTCCTCCTACCGCGTCCTTGTCAAAGTCCTGCTTTTTCACGATTGGAAGATGGGGTGGGGTGCGGAATGGCTGGCATCGCTCAGCTTACGCACAACTTGATATCGGCTCTTACAAATTTTGTCAGTTGACGTTAACGTCAACATTTTCCCTGTTGTCTGGCGTGAGCAGCGGGTTTATAGCTGATTTCGGGAGCGGCGGAATGCCGCACCCGCTCCGACATCGCCTATCCGATGCCATAAGCCTTGCCAAGGAGGCGCCGTGGCGACAAGACTTTCGGCAGCGTTTCCGACAACCCCACACTTGATCAACATCCATACGAACAACGGAAAAGACAGGACCATGGCTCGCAGGAAAATCGCGCTCATCGGCGCCGGCATGATCGGCGGCACGCTGGCCCATCTCATCGGACTGAAGGAGCTGGGCGATGTGGTCATCTTCGATATCGCGGAGGGCCTGCCGCAGGGCAAGGCGCTGGATATCGCCGAAAGCGCGCCGGTGGAAGGCTTCGACATCCGCCTGAAGGGCACCAATGAATATGCCGATATCGCCGGAGCGGACGTGGTCATCGTCACCGCCGGGGTGCCGCGCAAGCCCGGCATGAGCCGCGACGACCTGCTGGAGATCAACCTGAAGGTCATGGCGCAGGTGGGTGCCGGCATCGCCAAGTATGCGCCGGATGCCTTCGTCATCTGCATCACCAATCCGCTGGACGTGATGGTGTGGGCCTTGCAGCGCTATTCCGGCCTGCCGACGGAGCGCGTGGTGGGCATGGCAGGAGTGCTCGATTCCGCCCGCTTCCGCTATTTCATCGCGGAAGAACTGAATGTTTCGGTGAAGGACGTGACCGCCTTCGTGCTGGGAGGCCATGGCGACACCATGGTGCCATTGGCCCGCTATTCCACCGTCGCCGGCATTCCGCTGCCCGATCTGGCGAAGATGGGCTGGATTACCGAGCAGCGCATTGACGAGATCGTCCAGCGCGTGCGCGACGGCGGCGCGGAAATCGTCGGCCTGCTGAAAACCGGCTCCGCCTACTATGCACCGGCGTCCTCCGCCATCGCCATGGCCGAGAGTTACCTGAAGGATCAGCGCCGCATCCTGCCGTGTGCCGCCTACGTTGACGGCGCCTATGGCGTGAACGGCCTCTACGTTGGCGTGCCCGTCATCATCGGCGCGGGCGGCATGGAGAAGATCGTCGAGATCGAGCTGAACGACGAGGAGAAAGCGGCCTTCGCCAAATCCGTGGAGCACGTGGAGCGCCTCATCGAGGCGGCGAAAACCATTGCGCCCGACCTGGCGTGAGAATGCGAGGATGAAGGAAATGGGCCGCCACCGAACAGCATCGGGCAACCCCTCTCCACCGGGAAGGAAAAACGTCTTTCGGACGTTTTTCCTTCCCGGTGGGGAGGGGCAATTTCATTGATGCAGATTGAAGCCCCGGAGAGCGTCCATGCACATACACGAATATCAGGCCAAGGAAATTCTCGCCGCCTACGGCGCGCCGGTGCCGCGCGGCAAGCCTGCCTTCTCCGTGGACGAGGCGGTCGCCGTGGCCGAGGATCTCGGCGGGCCGGTGTGGGTGGTCAAGGCGCAGATTCATGCCGGCGGCCGCGGCAAGGCCGGTGGCGTGAAGGTCTGCCGCTCCATCGACGAGGTGCGGGCCGCGGCGCAGGAGCTGCTGGGCAAGGTGCTGGTGACGCCGCAGACCGGTCTGAAGGGCCGGAAAGTGCGCAAGCTGCTGGTGGAAGAAGGGCTGAACATCGAGCGCGAACTGTATTTGTCCTGCCTCGTCGATCGAGCCAGTTCGCGGGTGGCCTTCATCGCCTCGCAAGCCGGTGGCATGGATATCGAGGAAGTGGCGAAAGAAACACCGGAGAAGATTTTCACCATTACCATCGATCCGGCCTTTGGCTACAGCCCGTTCGTGGGCCGCGCCAACGCCGCCAAATTGGGGCTGCGTGGCGATCTGGCGAAGAAATGCCAGCGGCTGGTGGCCTCGCTGTATCGCGCCTTCACCGAAAAGGACATGAGCCTGCTCGAGATCAATCCGCTGGTTGTGACGGCGGAAGGGGAGCTGGTCTGCCTCGACGCCAAGGTCAACTTCGACGACAACGGTCTGATGCGCCATCCGGAGGTGGTGGCGCTGCGCGACCCGGAGGAGGAAGATCCGCGCGAGCGCGAGGCGGCGAAATACGACCTCAGCTACATCGCGCTTGAGGGCAATATCGGCTGCATGGTCAATGGCGCCGGGCTGGCCATGGCCACCATGGACATCATCAAGCTCCACGGCGGCGAGCCGGCCAACTTCCTCGACGTTGGTGGCGGGGCGACGGCGGAGAAGGTGGCGGCGGCCTTCAAGATCATTACATCGGATGAAAACGTGCAG
>JALVRJ010000235.1 GCA_027031305.1 Hyphomicrobiales bacterium
GAGCATAGATGTCGGAGGCGGCCTTCACCGATTCCACCACGCCGGACTCGCCGCCCTGCTCCACTTCCTGCCCCACCTCCGGCAGCTCCACGAACACGATGTCGCCCAGCTGCTCGGCGGCGTGCTTCGTGATGCCCACGGTGCCGGTGTCACCATCGACGCTGATCCACTCGTGCTCCTGCGTGTAATAGATGTCCGCCATCGCCATTTCTCCCATCGCCATGTCGTTTCGGGTTTCGCGTTTGTCCTGCCCTGTCAAGGGGCTACGCCCGCTTCGCGGCGCCGAAGGTGCCCTTGACAGGGCAGGACAAACGCGCACGCTGCTGATTGCCTCCCTCCTCCGGAAACAAAAGGGCAGACTGACCTTTTGTTTCCGGAGGAGGGAGCTTGAAAACTATTCCTATGCTGCTTTCCGCATGTTCCTTCACTTCCCTTTCGGGCGGCGCTTGTAGCCGGGTTTGGTGAAGATGGGCGAGGCGACGGTGGCCGCCGTTTCGCGTTTGCCGGCGCGCAGGGTCACGGGCGTGTCCTTTTCGGCATAAGCCGTCTGCACGTAGCCCATGGCCACGGGGCCGCCAACGGTGGGACCGAAGCCACCGGATGTGACGCGACCGATGACATCACCCGCCTCGTTCAGCGCCTCCGCACCGGCGCGCACCGGCGCACGGCCTTCGATGGCAAAGCCCACGCGCAGGCGCGATGGACCTTCCGCCAGCTCCTTCAAAATGCGCGCCGCTCCCGGAAAATCACCTGCCTCACGGCGGCGCTTGCCGATGGCCCAGACAAGCGCCGCTTCCACCGGCGAGGTTGTCTCGTCGATGTCGTTGCCATAGAGGCACAGGCCCGCCTCCAACCGCAGCGTGTCGCGCGCCCCCAAACCCGCAGGCTTCACCTCCGGCTCGTTCAGCAACAGCTCGGCCAGCGCCTCGGCGCGCTCGGCAGGCACGGAAATCTCAAAACCGTCCTCGCCGGTGTAGCCAGAACGGGAGACGAACACAGGCACGCCGGCAATCTCCGTTTCCGTAGCCTCCATGAAGTAGAGATCGGCGGCCTCGGGGCAATGGCGGGCCAGCGCCGCTTCTGCCTTCGGCCCCTGCAGGGCCAGCAGCGCCCTGTCCTCGTGCATGAGAAGTTCCACGCCGTCAGGCAGCGCGGCGCGCAGCGCCTGTGCATCCACGTCCTTGCGCGAAGCGTTGAACACCACCATCAACCGCCCGTCCTCGTGCGGCGGACGGGTGACCATCAGATCGTCGATGATGCCGCCCGCGTCATTGAGCAGGAAGCCATAGCGCATGTGGCCGGGCTTGAGCTTCAACAGCGCCGCCGGATTGAGCCGCTCCATGGCGGCGGCCACGGTTTCCCAGTCCGGGCCGATGAGAGAGGCCTGACCCATGTGGGATACGTCGAACAGGGAGGCGGATTCGCGCGTATGGTTGTGCTCGGCGATGATGCCTTCGTATTGTACCGGCATGGCGTAGCCGGCGAACGGCACCATGCGCGCGCCCAGGCGCTCATGCAGATCAAGCAGCGGGGTCTTCTTCAGATCGTCCAGACTGGCCATGGCGGCTCCTCTCGATTCCGGTTCGGGCAACGGATGCTTGCCGCCATGCGGCGATTGGTTGCGCAAACACCCTGTCGCCCCACTCTGTCCGGAACCTGAGAGAATCACCCGCCAAGAAACGACGTGGCGAGCTTACCCCCTTCGGTGGGTTGGTCCCTGGTGCGGGAAAGCTGCCGGTTTCCCGCATCACTCCGGCCCTCTCCCCCTTCCGACCCCCAGATGGTGATCCCATGGGACCGGGAGGGGAAGAGGGCCTCGCACCAGAGAACAACCGCTCTCCAGAGTTCCCATCTCCCGCGCGGTCCTTTTGCCTGAGAGTTTCCCGGGGCGGTTGCTCCTTCGGCGACGCTCTGTTGACCCGACCTCATGCGGCGTGTCGCAAGCGTTCTCTCCCGCGCGGGATCAAGCGGGAGGTTGCACACAACGTTTCCAGACACTCTTGACGGAGTCAATAGTGTAAAAGGCTTTTCCACTCCGTGGCTTGACCTTCGTGCCCCTGCGCGCATTGATGCACACATGAAAACGGGCAGGACGGACATCATCACGCTGCTGCTGGCGGCACCCCGGGGCTTCTGCGCCGGAGTGGAGCGGGCCATCGCCATCGTCGAGGAAGCGCTCGCGCGCTTCGGGGCACCGGTGTATGTGCGCCACGAGATCGTGCACAACCGGCATGTTGTGGAGAGCCTTCGGCGCAAGGGCGCGATCTTCGTCGACGAGCTGGACGAGGTGCCGGACGGCTGTGACCGGCCGGTGATCTTCTCCGCGCATGGCGTGGCGCGGTCGGTGGTGGAGGAGGCGAAGCGGCGCAATCTCTTTCACATCGACGCCACCTGTCCCCTGGTGTTCAAGGTGCACCACGAGGCCCAGCGTCACCACGCGGCGGGACGGCACGTGCTGCTCGTCGGCCATGCAGGACACCCCGAAGTCATCGGCACCATGGGGCAGTTGCCCGATGGCGCCATCAGCCTCGTCGAGACGCTTCAGGACGCCGAGACCGTGACCATCCCCGAAGATGCCAAAGGCGTCGCATACGTGACGCAGACGACGCTGTCGGTGATGGACACGCGCGATATCCTGGCGGCGCTGAAACGTCGGTTCCCCGACCTGCAAGGGCCGTCGAAGGAAGATATCTGCTACGCCACCACCAACCGGCAGGAGGCGGTGCGGGCGCTGGCGGAGCGGGCCGACGTGGTGCTGGTGGTGGGCGCGCCCAATTCGTCCAATTCGCGCCGCCTGGTGGAGGTGGCGCAACGGCATGGCGCGGTGGCGCAGCTGGTGGAAACGGCCGATGACATCGACTGGAAACAAGTGCGCGGTGGCATGGTGGTGGGCATTTCCGCCGGGGCCTCGGCGCCGGAAGTGCTGGTGCGCGGCGTGATCGAGGCGTTCAAGGCGCGCTTCGCCGTGGTGCGCGTGGAAGAACTGATGCTGCGGGCGGAGGATATCTCTTTCAAGCTGCCGCCTGAATTGCGCGATGCGCGGCGGGATGCGGCTTCGTGAAACGCGCCGCCATATATCCGCTATACTCCGCGCAGTCTCGACATGATTCTCAGGATAGCGGGTGCTTCGCATGACCGCATCGCAACAGGCTCGGCCGCAACATCATCGCGCGCGCATCTGCGTGGCGCTGGACACGAAGGACGCCCACGCCGCCGCCGCGCTGGCGAAGCGGCTGGCGGAAGCGGACGCGACGGATTTCGTAAAAGTGGGCATGGAGCTGTTCTATGCGGCGGGGCTGGAAGGCTATGCGAAGGTGGCGCAAGCCGGCCTGCCGGTGTTCCTCGACCTGAAGCTGCACGACATTCCAAACACCGTGGCGGAAGGATTGCGCTCGTTGCTTCGGTTTTCTCCGCCGCCCGCCATCGTGAACGTGCACGCCTCCGGCGGCGCGGCCATGCTGCGCGCCGCCGCGGAGGCGGTGAGTGGCAGGGCGAAGCTGGTGGCGGTGACGGTGCTCACGGCGCTTGGCGAAGACGATCTTTCCGTCATCGGCCTTGCCGGCCCGCCGCGCACGGCGGTGCTGCGGCTGGCGCGGCTGGCGAAAGCGTGCGGGCTTCACGGCGTGGTGTGCTCGCCGCAGGAAGTGGCGGACATCCGCGCCGCGCTGGGGGAGGATTTCCTCACCATCGTGCCCGGCATCCGCCCCGCCGGCGCGGGGTTGGACGACCAGAAGCGCGCCGCAACGCCTGAAGCCGCACAGGCCGCCGGGGCGGACATTCTCGTCATCGGCCGGCCCATCACAAAAGCCGCCGATCCGGTGGCGGCGGCGCGGGAGATACGGGCTGCGCTCGAAGCGGCGAATTCACAAGCAATCGATTGATTTTCTGGCAAAAATGCCCATATCCAGCATACAGATGCTCAAGCCCGAAAGCACCATGCCGGAGATCGCCATCCGGCGGCTGACCCTGAGTGGTTTCCGCAACCACGCGGCCACGCGGCTTGATGACATCTCCGCGCCGCTGGTGGTGCTGACCGGCTCCAACGGCGCAGGGAAAACGAACGTGCTGGAGGCGCTCTCGCTGCTGGCGCCGGGGCGGGGGCTGAGGCGTGCGGCATTCGCCGACATGGCGAACGTGCGGGCGGACGGTGGCGGTTTGGCCCTTTGGGCCGTGGCCTGCCACGTGCAGGGCCTGTGCGGGTCGGTGGATATCGGCATGGCCTGGCAGGGCCGGCCCGCCGCTGATGAAGATGAAACCACCGTCGGCGCTGGAAATGGCGAAGCCGCCGGTTCGCGCCAGCTGAAAATCGGCGGCAAGGCGGCGCGCAGCGCGCGCCAGTTGAGCGATCACGTGCGGCTGGCGTGGCTGACGCCGGCCATGGACGGGCTGTTCACCGGCCCCGGCGCCGACCGGCGGCGCTTCATCGACCGCCTGACGCTCGCCGTCGACCCGGAGCACGCCGGGCGCATCAACGCGCTGGAGCGCCTGCTGCGACAGCGCAACAGGCTGCTGGAAGACTGGCGGACGCAAGGCGCGTGGCTGGACGCGGTGGAGGCGCAGCTGGCCGAAGTCGCCGTGGCGGTGGCGGCGGCGCGGCTGATGACGGTGGAGGCCATCACCGCGGGCATGGCGCTGCTGGATGACTTGCAAGGCGCGTTTCCGCGCGCGGAAATAGGTCTTTCCGGCTGGCTGGAGGAGCGCCTGACGCACCTGCCGGCAGTGGACGTGGAAGACGCCTACCGCCAGTGGCTGGCCGATGCGCGGGCGG
>JALVRJ010000236.1 GCA_027031305.1 Hyphomicrobiales bacterium
AAGGCGCGCATCAATGGCGAGGACAAGGATTGACCGCGCCCTTGTCCTTCCCGGCCCGGCTTCGTCTGTCCTTGTCGCTCTCCCTTTTCATGTTCCACGCAGGGGAAGGGGAAAGCTTACAACTTTATCGAAATATTGCTATGAACGGCATGGGGAGTGATTCGGGGGGGCGGAGACACGTTGGCGACCATGCCGAAATGGCGATCCATGCCGATGCCCGTAGAGACGTTGGCTGTATGACGCTGATTGGTCTTTTCAACCGGGCCATTCGGGGCAATGTCAATGTCTCGGGCCAGGCGGGTCACTTGTGCCGTTGTGGCGCGTGGCCCAACCCGTTCCGCCGTGGGCGTGTCGCCGGAAGGAGGGGGTATGCAAAAGGCGCCGGATGCCTTCCGCACCATCAGCGAGGTTGCTGGGGAGCTGGAAGTGCCTCAGCACGTGTTGCGTTTCTGGGAAACGCGTTTTTCCCAAATCCGTCCCATGAAAAGAGCCGGTGGGCGGCGCTATTACCGCCCGCAGGATGTTGACTTGCTTCGCGGCATTCGCCAGCTCCTTTACGAGGAAGGCTACACCATCAAGGGCGTGCAGAAGATTCTCCGCGAGCACGGCATCGCCCATGTCATCGCCATCGGCAAGGGCGAAATCGCAGCAGGTCCAGCCGTTAGCATCAACGTGGCCGCCATGGCCCAGACACGGGCCGCCGACACCTCCGGCAGGGCGCGGGCGGCGACGGCTGAGGACGACGCTGCGGATGGTGGCGATGGCGAAGCGCAGCGAATGTCGACAACGTCACCGCGTGCGTCCGCCTTGAACGGCGAGGCGGTAGTGGCCCTGCGAGAAGCCCTCGCCGAGCTCGAACAGGCCGTGACCCTGCTGAAAAGCGCCGCCGTTCCCTCCGATGACGAAGTCGCGGCCTGAACGGCGAACGGATGATCGCGCGGTCTGGCACGCTTCGGGGCGAAAGGCTCAAAAACGGCTTTTTCTTTGGCCGCGCCGATGCTATAGCACGCCTGTGTTCTGCCAGTCCGAAAGGGCAGGGGACGGGCATCTCCCCAATTGGCCAGGACGTCATGACGGAGCGTAGCGCAGCCTGGTAGCGCACCACACTGGGGGTGTGGGGGTCGCCGGTTCAAATCCGGCCGCTCCGACCATTTCTCCGGTTTCCATTCCCGTGAGCGATGATCAAGACAATGACATCCGTTTTGTCGTTGTCGCCAGGTTGAAAACCTTCCTCGGCAGTCCAGGATGGCGCATCTGAAATCTAGGTGATATCGGATTGCGTAATGTCTGACCGGTGAAACTGTCCCGCGCCCTATCCAAGCCCTTGTTTTTCATGATTTGGGGGTTGGGCGGAGGCGTGGGGCTTCTGCGTGGTTCTTTTATGATTCCAGCGATTTCCACGGGCGCCGTCTTCAGTCGCAATAACGGAATTGCTCGGCCAACACCTTTTCCGCCAGCGGCCGGTCGGAATCGAACAGCAGACGCGCCGCCCGGGTGGGGTCCTTCATCACGTCCACCCATACCACGTCGCGGTATTCACGGTTGTCCGCCACCGCCGCCACGGGGCGCTTCTTCGCTTCCAGCACTTCCACGCTGACCTTGGCCGTGTCGGGCAGGATGGCCCCGCGCCACCGCCGTGGACGGAAAGGGCTGATGGGCGTCAAAGCGATGAGCGGCGAATTGAGCGGCAGGATGGGCCCATGCGCGGAAAGGTTATAGGCCGTGGAACCGGCCGGCGTGGCAATGATGAGCCCGTCGCACACCAGCTCGTCCAGCCGTGGCACATCGTCGACATAGATTTTCAGCTTGGCCGCCTGGTGCCGTTCCCGGAACAGGGATACCTCGTTGAAGGCCAGCGCCTCGTGTGGTTCCCCCTTGCCGTTGCGGGCGATCATGCGCAAGGGGTGGATTTCCGTCTCCACCGCCTTGCGGATGCGCTCCAACAGCCCTTCCGGGCGGTATTCATTCATCAGGAAGCCCACCGAGCCGCGGTTCATGCCGAAAATGCGCTTGTCGGTGTCCAGCAGCTCGTGCATGGTGTGCAGCATCAGCCCGTCACCCCCCAGCGCCACCACCACGTCCGCTTCTTCCAGCGGCACGGTGTCATACAGCGCCTCCAGCTCGCGCTTCGCCGCCTGTGCCTCGGGCGCGTCCGCGGCGATGATGGCGATCCTGGGTTCGCTTGCATCGGGCTTGTTCATGGTGCCGGCTCCATGTCGTTACGGGCGCGTATCTGATAGACTGTCCATGACCATTCCGCAACGCCGGAGCCCTAGCAGCAGGGAGGCAAGAATGGCCTACACCATACTAGTTCTCGGCGGCGCGCGCTCCGGAAAAAGTCGCCACGCGGAAGAACTGGCGCTGGCCCACTCCGGCCCGCGCATCTATCTGGCCACCGCCACGCCGGACGACACGGAAATGCGTGATCGCATCGCGCGCCACAAGGCTCGCAGGGCGGGACGGGACTGGACCGTGGTCGAGGAACCGCTGGCCCTGCTTGGGGCCTTGCGCGCGCACGCGGCCGAAAGCGCCTTCGTCCTGGTGGACTGCCTCACCCTGTGGCTGACCAACCTGATGCTGCGGGAAGAGAATGTCGCCGCCGCCGTCGCCGACCTCGCCGAGAGCCTGCCCGCCCTGCCCGGCAGGATATGCCTGGTGTCCAACGAGGTGGGAATGGGCATCGTGCCGGACACGCCATTGGGCCGCATGTTTCGCGACGAGGCCGGCCTGGCGCACCAGATGCTGGCGCGTGTGGCCGACGAGGTACGCTTCGTCGTCGCCGGGCTGCCCATGTGGCTGAAGGGGGGGCGTCCAGGGCCGGGGGGCAATATCCAGGGGCACCCTTGACATGACATGCGCGTAGAGATGACATATGGGCATATCCGGTTATAATCATGGAAAATCGGGGCGAAGCGAGGGTGACAGCCGTTCTCTCTCGCAAGCGGGCGTCCGGGGCAGGGAATTCTCGTCCCGGGCGCTCTTCTTTCAGGCTGACATTTTGTCGCGAAGATCATGAAATTCCGTCACCTTGACGCCTTCCTCGCGCCGGCGCACGCTTGTTTGCGGATACACGGACGGAAAGGTGCCGGCAATGGTCATGTTCCGTCCAAACGGCACAGGGAGACCGGTCACATGCGCATGGAAGAGCGGCAAGCGAAGCACGAGCCGGCGGAAAAACGGGCTGATGATGTGCGGGCGGCGTCGTCGGTCGATGCGGATGCGGATGGAAAATCCGCCACACGGGATGAACTGAAGAAGGGCAGGGCGAAAAAGAAGACCGACGAGAAAAGCCCATCCCGCAAGCACAAGCCCGGCAAGGCCGCGAAAGGGCGCCCCACGCGGGACGTTCTGGATGGTATCGAGGATATCGCCCATGCCGACGCCGAAACCCTGTTGAAGGCGCTTTCAGGCATGTCCTTGTCCGAATCCATTGCCCGGGCATATGAGAAGGGCCTGTATCCTTACCCCGAGAAAATGAAGCGCAAGGATTACGAGAAGCAGAAGGCGGCGCTGCAAGTCGAATTGCTGAAACTGCAAAAATGGGTGCAGGATACGGGTCAGAAGGTGGTCATCCTGTTCGAGGGTCGCGACGCGGCCGGCAAGGGCGGCACCATCAAGCGCTTCATGGAACACCTCAACCCACGCGGTGCGCGCGTCGTGGCGCTGCCCAAGCCAACCGAGCGCGAGCGCACGCAATGGTATTTCCAGCGCTACATCCAGCATCTGCCGGCCGGCGGCGAGATCGTCATGTTCGACCGCTCCTGGTACAACCGTGCCGGTGTCGAGCGCGTCATGGGCTTCTGCACGCCCTATGAATACCTCGAGTTCATGCGCCAATGCCCAGACCTGGAGCGGATGCTGGTGCGTTCCGGCATCTGGCTGTTCAAATACTGGTTCTCGGTCAGCCGCGAGGAGCAGCTGCGCCGCTTCGCCGCGCGCATGAACGATCCGCTGAAGCAGTGGAAGCTCTCGCCCATCGACCGTCAGTCGCTGAACCGATGGGACGAATACACCGAGGCCAAGGAGGCCATGTTCTTCTACACCGACACGGCGGATGCGCCGTGGACGGTCATCCGCTCCATCGACAAGAAACGCGCGCGCCTGCAGGCCATGCAGCATTTCCTCTATACCATGCCGTATCCGGACAAGGACGAGGAACTGGTGTCCGGCCCCGACCCGAACATCGTCACCTCGGGCGCCAACATCATCGGCTACAACAAGCACCTGCTGGGCGTTTCGCTACACCCCGCGCTGCGCCGCGCCGGCGCGGACTGAGGCGGGGGCCATTTACGGAAAAACATCATCCGCGAGTGAAATCCGGCAAGGCGGCAAAGCGGGTGGATATCCCCGAAGACCATTATGACATGGAAAAGGGGATGGCCACACATTTCCACCCATTTGTCGCATAATATGTATTATGGAAAATTTTTGTGGAGGTACGCGAGGCGTTTGCCATGGATCGCCCATCGCCCATGGCCATCTCGCGCACTGTTTCATCTATTTCCACGCCTAGAGCCCTCCGAGCCCCCCGGCATCAGGTTCCCGGTTGCCGACTTTGGCTGGCCAGGTTCAGCCAGGTATCCACCACCGTATCCGGGTTCAGTGAGATGCTCATGATGCCCATTTTCATCAGCCACACGGCGAAGTCCGGATGATCGGACGGCCCCTGGCCACAGATGCCCACATACTTGTTGGCGCGGCGGCAGGCCGTGATGGCCATTTCCAGCATCTTCAGCACCGCCGGATCGCGCTCGT
>JALVRJ010000237.1:0-3032 GCA_027031305.1 Hyphomicrobiales bacterium
GGCCAGCCCCCTGCCCCGGGTTTTCCAACCCTTCATCCCGGCGATGCCGTGCATGTCTCTTCTCCCATGTTTGAAGTTCATGCAGACAGCATGGCGCATCCCTAGAGAATTTGCGAGAGGAAAAGCTGCGTGCGCTCGCTTTTGGGGTTGGAGAAGAATTCCTCGGGCGTGTTCATCTCGACGATCTGGCCCTGATCCATGAAGATCACGCGGTCGGCCACCTGGCGGGCGAAGCCCATCTCGTGGGTGACCACCAGCATGGTCATGCCCGACTCGGCCAGTTCCACCATGACTTCCAGCACCTCCTTGATCATCTCCGGATCGAGAGCGGAGGTGGGCTCGTCGAACAGCATGATCTGCGGCTTCATGCACAGGGCGCGGGCAATGGCCACGCGCTGTTGCTGGCCGCCGGAGAGCTGGCCCGGATACTTGTTGGCCTGTTCGGGGATGTGCACCTTCTCGAGGAAATGCATGGCGATTTCCTCGGCCTCCTTCTTCGGCATCCGCTTCACCCAGATGGGCGCCAGCGTGCAGTTTTCCAGCACGGTGAGGTGGGGAAACAGGTTGAAGTGCTGGAACACCATGCCGACATCGCGGCGGATTTCCTCGATTTTCTTGATGTCCTCGGTGAGCTCCACGCCGTTGACGATGATGCGCCCCTGCTGGTGCTCCTCCAGCCGGTTGATGCAGCGGATGAGGGTGGACTTGCCCGAACCGGAGGGGCCGCAGATGACGATTTTCTCCTTGCGCGTCACCTCCAGGTTGATGTCGCGCAGCACGTGAAAGTCGCCATACCACTTGTTGACGTCGATCATCTGCACGGCAAGGTCCGGCGCCGGGCTCTCGGCGGTGGTCGCGGCGGCGGTGTTGGTCGTGGTTTCGGTGCTCATTGTCTCAGGCTCCGCGAATGATTCGAAAGGCTGTCATATCCCGTTGTCTTTCCTAGCGCTTGTGGCCGGTGTGCAAGTAGTGCTCCATGAAGATGGAGTAGCGCGACATGCCGAAGCAGAAGATCCAGTAGGTCATGGCCAGGAACAGGTAGGCCGTAGGCGCGGTCACCGGCGTGGCCCACTTCGGGTCGGCGAGCGAGCTCTGGACGATGCCGAGCAGGTCGAACAGGCCGATGATGGACACCAGCGAGGTATCCTTGAACAGGCCGATGAAGGTGTTGACGATGCCGGGAATGACCATCTTCAGCACCTGCGGCAGGATGACCAACGCCATCATCTTCCAGTAGCTCAGCCCCAGTGCCTGCGCGGCCTCGTATTGGCCCTTGGGAATGGCCTGCAGGCCACCGCGCACGACCTCGGCCATGTAGGCGGCGGAGAACAGGGCGACGCCGACCAGCGGGCGGATGACCTTGTCCAGCGTCACGTCCTCGGGCAGGAACAGCGGCAGCATGACCGAGGACATGAAAAGCACGGTGATGAGCGGCACGCCGCGCCAGAACTCGATGAAGACGATGGACAGGAAACGGATGACCGGCAGTTGCGAGCGCCGGCCCAGCGCGAAGAGGATGCCCAAGGGCAGCGAGACGACGATGCCCACCGAGGCGATGACCAGAGTGAGCAGCAGGCCGCCCCATTTGTAGGTTTCGACGATGGGCAGGCCCAGCGAGGGCGCGCCGTAGAGCAGCATGTAGGCCACCACCGGGAAGACGACGAACAGCAGGAAAGCGTTCAGCCCCTTCAGCGGCGCCTTGGGAATGAGCAACGGCACCAACAGGGCGATGCCCAGGGCATAGAGCAGCTTGTAGCGCCATTCCTGGTCGGCGGGATAGAAGCCGTCCATGAACTGATTGAAGCGGGCGCGGACGAAGGCCCAGCAGGCACCCACCTCCTGACCGTCCTTGCCAAGGCAGACGGTGCGGTCCTTGCCCTCCCAGACGGCGTCGAGGATGGCGAACTCGATCAGCCAGGAGGCGATGAACCAGATGATGTAGAGGCCGATGAAGGTGAGCAGCGTGTTCCACCAGGTGGAGAACAGATTGCGCCGCATCCAGCCGATGACGCCGGTGGTGGCCGCCGGCGGCGGCTTGGGGGGCAGCATTTGCGTGCGGTAGAAGACGATCTCGCGGATGTTCGTGGTCATGGCCGCCCTCCCTTGCCGGATGCGGTCGTGGCGATGCTGATGGCGTTGTGTGTTGCCATGCCCTTGGCATTCGCCGGCTTTTTCTTTTCCGTCATTGCCGGGCTTGTCCCGGCAATGACGGACAGCTTGCGAAAGCGTACGAGAGGTCCTTGGAGAAAGTCACGGCCAGAGGAGCGTTTCGCCCTGGATGCCCGGAACAAGTCCGGGCATGACGAAGTTGGGGAATGCCGCCCTCCAGTGAACGCATCAGCGAATGCCGATGAATCCGGCGGCGACATGTCGTATGCCAAATAGAGCATCATCCTCAGCGCTCCACGAGTTTCATCTTGGCGTTGTACCAGTTCATGAAGGCGGACGTGGCCAGGCTGATGGACAGGTAGACCAGCATCCAGATGGCGATGACCTCCAGCTCGTGGCCGGACTGGTTGAGCACGATGCCTCCCACCGCCACCAGGTCCGGATAGGCGATGGCCACGGCCAGAGAGCTGTTCTTGGTGAGGTTCAGGTATTGGCTGGTCAGCGGCGGAATGATGACGCGCAGGGCTTGCGGGATGATGACCAGCCGCAGCATCTGTCCGCGGGTGAGGCCGAGGGAAAGAGCCGCTTCCGTCTGCCCGTGCGGCACGGCCTGAATGCCAGCGCGTACGATCTCGCCGATGAAGGCGCCGGTGTAGATGGACAGGGCCAGCAGCATGGCGGCGAATTCAGGGATGATGCGCATTCCGCCCTTGAAGTTGAAGCCGCTCAGGTGCGGAAAGTCGAAATGCACCGGTTGGCCGACGAGGAAATAGACCAGCACCGGCAGGCCGACGACGAGCGCCAGGGCGGCGCGCAGGACCGGAAAGGGCTGGCCGGTTTCCATCTGCCGCTTGCGCGCCCAGCGGGCGATGAGGAAGCTGGCCAGCAAGCCGAAGACGAAGGCCGCCACCACGAACCACCAT
>JALVRJ010000237.1:3042-4754 GCA_027031305.1 Hyphomicrobiales bacterium
GGGCTTGAGCACCACGTTGTACCAGACGAAGATCTGCAACAGCAGAGGCACGTTGCGGAAGAACTCGACGTAGCCGGCGGCCAGCTTCGAGATGACCCAGTTGTGCGAAAGGCGCATGATGCCGATGATGAAACCGATGATGGTGGCCAGCACGATGCCGGAGAAGGACAACACCAGGGTGTTGATGAGGCCCACCATCAGCGCCTTGCCGTAGCTGGAGGTCTCGGAATAGTCGAGGAACAGGATCTGGTTGATGCCGAAGCCGGCGGTGGAATTGAGGAAGTCGAACCCCGGCGCGGCGCCCGTGCCCTTCAGCCGCACCAGATTGTCCATGGTGTTGCCGGTGATCCACCAGATGAACACGGCCAGCGCCGAGAACAGGATCATCTCCAGCGCGATGCCACGGAAATGGCGGGCGAACAGCGGGTTGGCGGAAGCCGGGCGGGGGTGTTCGTTGCGCAGCCAGTCATAAAGGCGATAGGTGAGGCCGCCGATGAAAACGAGGGTGAAGAGGGGCGCGATGTCCACCACCGCCACCACGACGCGGCCCAGCCAGGCCAGCAGGCCACCCTCGAAGTTGGTCATCGCGGCAAGGATGTTGGCCAGCCAGGTGGCCAGGTCCTCGAACATGCCGGTGGGAGACTTGTAGAAAAACCGGCTGGCCGCCCACCAGAACACCAGCATCGCCGCGCCGTATAGCGCCAGTACGATCCACAGGCGCAGGCGGCGCGCCCGTTCTTCCGCCGCGGTGCCTTGCACTCGTGCCGCTACCACGCTCATGGCCATTCGCCCGATTGAGAATTCACCACTGATTCCTCGTGCCGCGCACGCGCCCTCGGCTCACAAAAACCCCCGGCCTGGCGGCCGCCAGACCGGGGAATGTTCTTGTGCATTCAGGCGTTCATGCGCGCCCATCCACTTTCGTGCGTGTTCGCATCAGCGGATCGGGGGGGCATACATGATGCCGCCCTTGTTCCACAAGGCGTTCAGGCCACGGGCCAGGCCCAGCGGGGTCTTGGGGCCGACGTTGCGGTCGTAGACCTCGCCGTAGTTGCCCACCAGCTTGACGATGTTGTAGGCCCAGTCGTTCTTCAGGCCCAGCGTTTCGCCGAACTTGCCCTCCACGCCGAGCAGACGGCGCACGGACGGATCGGTGGACTTCTTCATCTCGTCCACGTTCTTGCTGGTCACGCCCAGCTCCTCGGCATTGACCATGGCGAACAGGGTCCACTTGACGATGTCGAACCACTGATCGTCGCCATGGCGCACCACCGGGCCCAGCGGCTCCTTGGAGATGATCTCGGGCAGGACCACGTGCTCGTCCGGGTTCTTCAGCTTCAGGCGCATGGCGGCAAGGCCCGAACGGTCGGTGGTGTAGACGTCGCAGCGGCCCTCGTCATAGGCCTTCACCACCTCGTCCGCCTTCTCGAAGGCCACCACCTTGTAGTCCATCTTGTGGGAGCGGAAGAAGTCCGCCACGTTGAGCTCGGTGGTGGTGCCGGTGTTGGTGCACACCTCGGCGCCGTTGAGCTGGAGGGCGGAGGTGACGCCCAGGGACTTGCGGACCATGAAGCCCTGGCCATCATAATAGTTGACGCCGGCGAAGTTCAGGCCCAGCTCGACATCGCGCTGCATGGTCCAGGTGGTGTTGCGCGCCAGCAGGTCCACCTCGCCCGAACGCAAGGCGGTGAAGCGCTCCTTGGCCGAAAGCG
>JALVRJ010000238.1 GCA_027031305.1 Hyphomicrobiales bacterium
GCGCAGACCGGTATGGTTCATGCGACAGGCCGGACGTTATCTGGAGGAATACCGGGCGACGCGGGCGCGGGCCGGCAGTTTCCTGGACCTGTGCTATTCACCGGAACTGGCGGCGGAGGTGACCTTGCAGCCGTTGCGGCGGTTTGACGTGGACGCGGCCATCCTGTTCGCCGACATCCTGTTGTTGCCGCAGGTCATGGGGGTGGACCTGTCGTTCCAGGTGGGCGAGGGGCCGGTGTTATCTCCCGTGCGGACGGAAGAGGACGTGGCGCGGCTGAAGGGAGCGGAGGCGGCGGCCGAGCTGGCGCCGGTCTACGAGACGGTGCGGATCCTGCGCCGGGAATTGCCCGCGCACGTGGCGTTGATCGGTTTCTGTGGCGCGCCGTGGACGGTTGCCACCTACATGATCGAAGGCGGCGGTTCGCCGGAGCGGTTGCGCGCGCGCATGGCGGCGATGAAGGGCGAAGCATGGCTGGACGCGCTGATGGACAAGCTGGTGGAGGCCTCCGCCGCCTATCTGGCCGAGCAGGTGAAGGCCGGGGCGCAGGCCGTGCAGATCTTCGATACCTGGGCCGGCGACCTGGGTGATGGGCTGCGCGAGAAATACGTCATCGGGCCCATCGCGCGCATCATCGAGCGGCTTCGGGCGCTGGGCGCGGCGGTGCCGGTCATCGGTTTCGCCCGAGGCATCGGTGCCGCGCAGCCACGATTCGCGCGCGAGACGGGCGTGGCGGCGGTGGGTTGCGAGGCCAACATGCCGGTGGATTACATGCACGACGTGCTGGCGCCAAGGGTCGTGGTGCAGGGGAACCTGGATCCGCTGGCGGTGATCGCTGGCGGCGCGGTGCTGGAGGAAGGCGTGAAGCGGCTGTTGCGCCTGCCACCGGAGAGGCACATTTTCAACCTTGGCCATGGCTTCCGGCCGGAAACGCCCGTGGAAAACGTGGAGCGCATGATGGCGCTGATCCGCCAGGGGGATGGCCATGCTTGAGGATTGGTACCTGGCGATCAAGGCTTTTCATGTCATGGCGGTGATTTCGTGGATGGCCGGCCTGTTCTATCTGCCGAGGTTGTTCGTCTATCATGCCGATGCGCGGGATGGTGTTCTGGACGAAACTTTTCGAATCATGGAGCGGCGGCTGTATCGGGCCATCATGAACCCGGCGATGATCGCCTCCTGGGTGGCCGGCCTGGCGCTGGCTTACATCATCGGGTTCATGCAGGGCTGGCTGCACGTGAAGATTTTCATGGTGGTGCTGCTGACGGCCTATCACTTCCTGCTGGGGTGGCACTTGCGCCGGTTCGCGCGGGGCACGGAACATGCGACTTCACGGTATTTTCGCATCATCAACGAGATCCCGACGCTGCTGATGATCGTCATTGTGATCATGGTGGTGGTGAAGCCGTTATGAGTGGTGTGCACGCGCTTTCTTACGAAATGGTCATATTGCCGCAACCTTGACGTGGCGATTGCAACGGGATGCGATTTGTCGTATATCAGTGCCCGAGTTTGTGGGGCCGGAACTTTTCCGGCGTGCGCAGGCCCGGCCTGACGTGTCCAATTGCCGCCCAATCCTCATTCAACATGGCACTTCTTTCCGTTCGGCCCATGGCGCCGGAACGGTCGAGGGACGGGTCTCGATTCTCCCGAATCAACCATTTTGGGCGGTGGTCAATCGAACCGGTTTCAGGGGGCTTCATTCAAGCTGGCAGTAATGAATATCATGATCGATGTCGCCGAAATTTCCCGGATGAAAGAGATCCGGTTGCATGACCTGAAAAAGCAGTCGGTTACCGAGTTGCTGCGCCTGGCGGAAGAGCTGGAGGTGGAGAACGCCGCCGGAATGCGCAAACAGGAACTGATGTTCGCCATCCTGAAGAAGCTGGCCGAGCAGGATGTTACCATCGTCGGCGAGGGCGTGGTGGAGGTGTTGCAGGATGGGTTCGGTTTCCTGCGCTCGCCGGATTCCAACTATCTGCCGGGTCCGGATGACATCTATGTCTCGCCCAGTCAGATCCGCAAGTTCAACCTGCGCACCGGCGACACGGTGGAAGGCGAGATCCGTTCGCCGAAGGAGGGCGAGCGCTATTTCGCCCTGATCAAGGTCAACCGTATCAATTTCGAAGAGCCGGAGAAGGCCCGGTTCAAGGTCAACTTCGACAACCTCACCCCGCTGTATCCGGACGAGCGCCTGAGGATGGAGATCGAGGATCCGACCATCAAGGATCTCTCGCACCGGGTCATCGACATCGTCACGCCGCTGGGCAAGGGCCAGCGCGCGCTCATCGTGGCGCCGCCGCGCACCGGCAAGACGGTGCTGTTGCAGAACATCGCGCATTCGATCACCGCCAACCACCCGGAGGTCTACCTCATCGTGCTGCTGATCGACGAGCGCCCGGAAGAGGTGACCGACATGCAGCGTTCGGTGCAGGGAGAGGTGATCTCCTCCACCTTCGACGAGCCGGCGGCGCGGCACGTGCAGGTGGCGGAGATGGTCATCGAAAAGGCCAAGCGGCTGGTGGAGCACAAGCGCGACGTGGTCATTCTGCTCGATTCCATCACCCGGCTGGGGCGTGCCTACAACACGGTGGTGCCTTCTTCCGGCAAGGTGCTCACCGGCGGCGTGGACGCCAACGCGCTGCAACGGCCCAAGCGCTTCTTCGGCGCGGCGCGCAACATCGAAGAAGGCGGCTCGCTGACCATCATCGCCACGGCGCTCATCGACACCGGCTCGCGCATGGACGAGGTGATCTTCGAGGAATTCAAGGGCACGGGCAACGCCGAGATCGTGCTCGATCGGAAGATCGCCGACAAGCGCATTTTCCCCGCCATTGACATTCTGCGTTCCGGCACGCGCAAGGAAGAGCTGCTGGTGGAGCCGGACATTCTGAAGAAGACCTATGTGCTGCGGCGTATCCTTCAGCCCATGGGAGCGGTGGGAGCCATCGAGTTTCTGCTGGACAAGCTGAGGGCGACGAAAAACAACGCGGAGTTCTTCGATTCGATGAACGCCTGACCGACATTTTCGCCGGTTTTGTTTGGCCGAAGGAAGCGCCAGTGACGAAATTCGTCATTGGCGCTTTCTTGTCATTTTCCTTTCCGTTTCCGAACCAGAATGCATAAAGAACCACGCAGAAGCCCCGCGCCCCGCCCAATCCCCAAATTGTGAAAAACAAGGGCTTGGGTGGGGGCGCGGGGCGGTCTCACCAGTCAGACATTACGCAATCTGGTATAAAGCTCTGCGCGGTGGTTCGAAGGGCCGTCCTTGCCATTCGGAGACAGGGAAGGCACATGTCTTCAGCTGGTTATCAGCATGTTCGCCATGGCGTGCACATCTTTTGCTACATAGGCCGGCGCGGCGCATTGTGTACCGCGGCAGGCTAGCAGGGCTGGACGTCGCTCCAGGCTGGCGGTCTGGGCCAGATGCTCGGGAAGATGGTTCGTGTCCATGTCGGGCATCACATGCGCCACCGGCGGAATGAAGCGCAGATTTCCAATGAGCGTGTGCAGCAGCCTGAATGTTTCACGTGAATCCTCGCCGTGCGCCAGGACCACCTTTGGTGCATGATGTCTCAACCAGACGGCATACAGCATGGTGGCGTGACCGACGGGCTGGCGCCTGATGTCATGGCTGAAGCGCAAGAGGATCCTGTTAACCAGTCCTTCGTCATCGTCAGTTGGTGAAAGATGATTCAGAGTGATGAGATTGATGAGAGCGATACCCTGCCATGATGGGGTGGCCTCGTCTTCGGCGAAGACCTGTCGCATTGGAATATCCTTGACCGATTCGTGCGTGAAGCAGAAGGCATCATGTGATTCGGTGATGTAATGATCCACCATCATGCGCATCAGGCGTTGTCCCCAATGCAAGTGGGCGGGATTTGCCGTGGCGCGGTAAACGTCAAGCGCCGCCCTGGCCATGTTGGCAACGCCGTCGGCGGTAGCGGGAGAAGATGACAGGCGACGATTCCAGCTCTGGCGCAGCAGGGTGCCGTCCCATAGGGTATCGATGACTTCCTTGAAACGCTGTTCAGCCAGCCTTATCCAGTCCGGGCGCTCCAAGGCGAGTCCGGCGTTGGCGAGAGCGCTGATGGCGAGACCGTTCCAGGCGGCCAGCACCTTGTCGTCGCGGGCGGGTCGCACGCGCTGTTGGCGTGCGTCAAACAGGCGTTGCAATTGCGCCTTCAGTCGGCTTTCCGTTCTTGTCTCGAACTGGTCGATGGCGTTGCGGCGGTTGAGAATTATTCTGCCTTCCCAATTGCCGCGTTTGCTGACGTCGTAAACGCGAGCGAACAGGTCGAAGGCATCCGGTTCGACGATCTGTTTCAGTTCATCATATGACCAGACGTAGAATTTTCCTTCTTCGCCCTCGCTGTCGGCGTCGAGGCTGGCGGCATAGCCGGCGCCGGGGATGTGCATCTCGCGTTCCAGGAAGGCGATGGTTTCCTCGATTCGGTCACGGAACAATTCATTTCCCGTATGCAACCAGGCGAGGCTCATGATGTCGACGAGTTGGGCGTTGTCGTAGAGCATTTTCTCGAAATGCGGCACCAGCCACAGTTCGTCCGTGCTGTAGCGAGCGAAGCCGCCCCCGATGTGATCATAAATGCCGCCCTGGGCGATGTGTGTGAGGGTGTTGAAGACATGGTGTCGGGCGATGTGTCCGCCGGCGTGCAGGATCATGGTCAATATGGGAACCTGCGGGAATTTGGGTGCGCCGCCGATGCCTCCCTTGTGCGGGTCGAACATCT
>JALVRJ010000239.1 GCA_027031305.1 Hyphomicrobiales bacterium
CACCGGCTCAGGCGGTGACCTTCTCCACCTGGCCGAATTCCAGGTCCACCGGCGTTTCGCGTCCGAAGATGGACACCGACACCTTCAGCCGCTGGTGCGTCTCGTCCACTTCCTCCACCACGCCCTCGAAACTGGCGAACGGCCCGTCGATGATGCGCACCATCTCGCCGATCTCGAAGGTCACGCCACTGCTTGGCGTCGTCACGCCCTCTTCCACGATACCCAGAATGCGCGCCGCCTCCTCCTCGGAGATCGGCATCGGCTTGTTGCCCTTGTCCGACCCCAGGAACCCCGTCACCTTGGGCGTGTTCTTGATCAGATGAAAGGTGGCGTCGTTCATCTCCATTTTCACCAGCACGTAGCCGGGAAAAAGGTGCCGCTTGCGCACCACCTTGCGGCCTCCGGGCTTCACCTCCACCACTTCCTCGGTCGGCACCAACACCTCCTCGAAGAAGTCGGAAAGCCCCTGCATCTCCGCCTGGTGACGAATTTCCTCCGCCACCTTGTCCTCGAAGTTCGAGTAGGCGTGCACGATATACCAACGCTTGGCCATGAACTGTCCGCCCCGTGACGAATGTCGCCTGCTTGCCTGCTTGCCCGGATATGCCGCCGCGCGCGGCCCGTCAGATACCGTAGATGTCAGATACCGTAGATAAAGGTGTCCACCAGCCACTTCAGCACCGTGTCCACCAGCAGGAAGAACAGCGCTGTGAGCGACACCATGATGATGACCATGATGGTGGTGATGAGTACTTCCTGCCGGCTGGGCCAGGTGATTTTCGCCGCTTCCTGCCGCACCTCGCGGATGAACTGCATCACGTTGACCTTCGCCATGCCACGTCAACTCCATGTCCACGCCCGTGGGGCGTCCGCCACTGGTGCGCGCCGGCGGGCATCACCCGGTTGCTGGCGCCGATATCCGTGAAGACCTGAAGGTCGGAGACACGAAAGCGGGGCGCACAGACCAGACGTTCTCCGCACCCCGGACATGCTTCCGGCTCCCTGCTTCGGCGGCCTTGCTTAGCCCAAATCCCGCCCCCGCGCAAGGGGAGTCAAGGCAAAAAACGTGCCAGCCACGAATGCCCGCCATGCACCGGACACATCGCCCCGTCCCGTCTACGCTGGCGCCTTAAGTTTGCCGTTGAGGGCAACCAGGGGCCCCACACCATGAAGAAAGCGGATAGCGGCATCATGAATAATGCATCGCGCCGGCGCAGGGCCGCCCCAAGCCGGCGCGATTCAACTTCATCTTGGCGCATGAAAAGGAGCGGCTCGAATTCGAGCCGCTCCTTTTCATGCGAAATCATAATGGCAGGGGCGGAGAGACTCGAACTCCCTCCTTTTGTCGGACAAAAGTTTCGCGCGTGTCGCGCGAATACTTTTGCCCGCGATACGCTCTGGATGCAACAAACAAGGCCCGCTGCCCCGCCCAACCATCTTGCCTCAAAATTTCGGGGGGTTGGGCGGGGGAGCGGGCCGGTGCGACGCGCTTCAGCGCAAAAAATGGCAGGGGCGGAGAGACTCGAACTCCCGACCTGCGGTTTTGGAGACCGCTGCTCTACCAACTGAGCTACGCCCCTGCATGGCGGGCCCGCCCGCCGACGCCCCTCATATATAGCCAAAGCGCACGGATGAAAAGGGCCTTTCCCGCTTTCGCCCCTCATTCCCGAAAATGGCTCGATTGCCCACAACAAAAGGGGCGCCCTCGCAAGGGCGCCCCCTAAAAATGCCAAGCTGGCGCTTCGCTTACTCGATGATCTCGCTCACCACGCCGGCGCCGACGGTGCGGCCGCCCTCGCGGATGGCGAAGCGCAGGCGCTCCTCCATGGCGATCGGCGTGATCAGCTCGACCTCGAACGTCACGTTGTCGCCCGGCATCACCATCTCAACGCCCTCGGGCAGCGTCACCACGCCGGTCACGTCCGTGGTGCGGAAGTAGAACTGCGGACGGTAGTTGGTGAAGAACGGGGTATGACGACCACCCTCTTCCTTCGTCAGGATGTAGGCCTCCGCCTTGAACTTCTTGTGCGGCGTAACACTGCCCGGCTCCGCCAGAACCTGCCCGCGCTCAACGGCAGTGCGCTCGATGCCGCGCAGCAGCGCGCCGATGTTGTCGCCCGCGACGCCCTCGTCCAGCAGCTTGCGGAACATCTCCACGCCCGTCACGACCGTCTTCTGCGTCGGGCGGATGCCAACGATCTCCACCTCGTCGCCCACGTGCACCTTGCCGCGCTCCACGCGGCCCGTCACCACCGTGCCGCGGCCCGAGATGGAGAACACGTCCTCGATCGGCATCAGGAACGGCTGGTCGATCGGACGCTCCGGCGTCGGAATGTATTCGTCCACCGCGTTCATCAGCTCCAGGATCGAGTTCTTGCCGATCTCGTCATCGCGCCCCTCCAGCGCCGCCAGCGCCGAACCCTTGATGATGGGAATCTCGTCGCCGGGGAAGTCATAGGAGCTCAGAAGCTCGCGGATCTCCATCTCCACAAGCTCCAAAAGCTCCTCGTCGTCCACCTGGTCCACCTTGTTCATGTAGACAACCAGCGCCGGAACGCCCACCTGCCGCGCCAGCAGGATGTGCTCGCGCGTCTGCGGCATCGGGCCGTCCGCGGCCGACACCACCAGGATCGCGCCGTCCATCTGCGCCGCGCCGGTGATCATGTTCTTCACGTAGTCGGCGTGGCCCGGGCAGTCCACGTGCGCGTAGTGGCGCTTGTCCGTCTCATATTCCACGTGCGCGGTCGAAATCGTGATGCCGCGCTCCTTCTCTTCCGGAGCCTTGTCGATCTCGTCAAACGCCGTCGCCTGCGCCTTGCCCTGCTCCGCCAGAACCTTCGTGATCGCCGCCGTTAGCGTCGTCTTGCCGTGGTCAACGTGGCCGATCGTGCCAATGTTAACGTGCGGCTTCGTGCGTTCGAATTTTTCCTTGGACATCGTCCCTGTTCCTCAAGCTGACTCGTTTCTTCGGTGCGTTCCCCGTGGCGTCGTTCCCACGCCCGCCTCGACGCCATTCCACCGGCGATCGGCTGGAGCGGGTGAGGGGAATCGAACCCCCATCTTCAGCTTGGAAGGCTGTTGCTCTACCATTGAGCTACACCCGCAGAGCAGAAATGAACGCCGGATCGGCAAGTGCGGGAAGGAACGGGGGGCCGCAACTCCCGCCAAGGCAAGCGCCAGAACCACAAACTCCCGGCAGCCGCGCCCGTTGCCGCGCGCCGCTGCCGGCGGAAGGAAAATGGTGGAGGGGGCTGGATTCGAACCAGCGTAGGCAAAAGCCAACGGGTTTACAGCCCGTCCCCTTTAGCCACTCGGGCACCCCTCCTCATGTGCCGCGCCCCCGCCCTTCCGGCCACATGGCGAAGCCTTTGAACGGAAACGCTCCCCACCACGCCGCCATCGGGGCCTTGCGCGTCGGGTGCCTGCTATATGCGCACTGGTTCGCCCCCTGTCAACATGCAATGAACACGCCCCGCCCTTTCAAGCCCGGCAGCGACAATCATGGCCATGCGCAGCGGCTCCGGGCATGATAGAATTCCGCATCGAGACGATGAAACCGCATCGACGGATGGGTGGCATGGCACGGGATCGCGATGGAAGGCCGAAACAGCGAAAGGCCACGCCCCGAGCGGCGGGCAAGGCGAAGGACAAGGGTGCCGGGGGCGCCCACCCCGGCGGCTGTTCCTCGCCGCTGGCCGATGACGAGGAACTGCTCTACGGCATTCATACCGCGCGCGAGACGCTGAACAACCCCGCCCGCCGAATCCTGCGCGCCTTCGCCACGAAGAATGCGCTGGCCAGGCTCAAGGAGGACTTCCGCACCGCTGGCATCACCCCGCAAATCGTCCTGCCGAAAGACCTGAACCGCCGCCTCGGGGAAGACACGGTGCACCAGGGCGTGCTGTTGTTCGCCGAGCCCTTGCCCGAGGCCACCCTGGCGGACGTGGCGGTCGAAGGCGGCCCGCTGTTGCTGCTGGACCAGATCACCGATCCGCACAACATTGGCGCCATCCTGCGTTCCGCCGCGGCCTTCTGTGTCAGCGGCGTCATCATCACCCGCCGCCACGCGCCGGCCGCCAACACCGGCGTGCTGGCCAAGGCCGCCTCCGGCGCGCTGGAACACGTGCCGCTGGTGCGGGTGACGAACCTCGCCCGCGCCATGGAAGAGCTGAGGAGCGCTTATGGCTACACCCTGTGGGGGCTGGACAGCGACGGCGAGGGCGTGCTGGACTGCGCCACGGACGTGCCCGCGCGCATCGCCCTGGTGTTGGGCGCCGAGGGCAAGGGCCTGCGCTTGAAGGTGCGCGAAACCTGCGACGCCATCCTGCGGCTGGACATGCCCGGCGCCATCCGCTCGCTCAACGTCTCCAACGCCGCCGCCATCGCCCTCTTCGCCCTGCACCAGGGCCGGCGCAAGCCTTGACTCGTCATGCTGGCGAAAGCCGGCATCTTGTGGATGGCTTCTTGATCATCACATTAAGATCCTGGCTTTCGCCAGGGTGACGAAGATTTGCATCTCTGGCGGCATGAAGGAAGGAGCGACGGACATGAACGCCACCCATGACAAATCACCGGGAAGCATCACCCGCTACCGGCTGCTGACGGGGCCGGATGATGCGAACTTCTGCCACCGTGTCACCGAGGCCCTTGAACAGGGCTGGGAGCTTTACGGTTCTCCTTCCATCTCCGTCAGTGGCGAGAAGGTGATGGTCGCCCAGGCGGTTGTCTTGCGCGAAAAGACGTGATTTTCTTCACGCCGCTCGCCGCGGGCGTGGCGGAATTGGTAGACGCAGCGGACTTAAAATCCGCGGGCCCTAGCGCCGTGGGGGTTCAAGTCCCCCCGCCCGCACCACTTGGATCACAAGACTTCCGATGATTTTCCGCGCACACCTCATGATGCGCGCCCTTGATCTCGGTGCCGCGCCAGGTTTCACTCCGCATCATCTCGCGCGAAACCTCCGGCTGTGTTATCCTTCTCGTCCAGGGGCTGGATCGGGCGCGACGACCGGAGCCTCGCCCCGGGAAGAATCGGGACAACAACAACAAACCCGGAGAGCGCGAGCCATGCCACAGGACAGACAACAGAACCTGCAAGACGTTTTTCTGAACCACGTGCGCAAGAACAAGGTTCCGGTCACCGTTTTCCTCGTCAACGGCGTGAAGCTCCAGGGCGTCATCACCTGGTTCGACAATTTCTGTGTTCTGCTGAAGCGAGACGGCCACCCCCAGCTGGTCTACAAGCACGCCATCTCGACGGTCATGCCGCAAAGCCCCATATCCCTGCACGAGGAGGCCGGCGAATGAGAATTCCCGCAAGCCGGGCCAAGGGAATGCATGGCGCCACCGAGCGCGAGACAGGAATCGCATGAGCAAGAAATCCCGGCGCCGCAAGCAGGCGGCGCGCAATGAAATCGTCTTTCAGGTGGAAGAGAAAAGGCCCACCCGCGCCGTCATCATCCATCCCGACATGAGCGCCCTGCCCGCCGCCACCGCCGAATCGGCGGCCGACCTGGCCACCACCGGCGCCATTACGTCGCGCGACCCCGCGCGCCGGCTGGAAGAGGCCGTCTCGCTGGCCCAAGCCATCGAGCTGGACGTGCGCGATGCCATCATCGTGCCCATGCGCAAGGTCGCTCCCGCCACCCTGTTGGGCGGCGGCAAGGTGGAGGAGCTGAAGGGTCGGATCGAGGCGGCGGACGCCGAGCTGGTCATCCTCGACACCCACCTCTCGCCGGTGCAGCAACGCAACCTCGAGAAGGCCTGGGACGTGAAGGTGCTCGACCGCACCGGCCTGATCCTGGAAATCTTCGGCCGCCGCGCCAGCACGAAGGAAGGCCGCTTGCAGGTGGAGCTGGCGCACCTGGAATACCAGCGCACGCGGCTGGTGCGTTCCTGGACACACCTGGAGCGCCAGCGTGGCGGCGCCGGCTTCATGGGCGGCCCCGGTGAAACCCAGATCGAGATCGACCGCCGCATCCTCAAGGACCGCATCGCCCGCATCCGCCGCCAACTGCAAGAGGTGGCGCGCACCCGCGAGCTGCATCGCAAGACCCGCCGCAGGACGCCCTGGCCGGTGGTGGCGCTGGCCGGCTACACCAACACCGGCAAGTCCACCCTGTTCAACCGCCTCACCAGGGCGCAAGTCCTGGCAAAGGACCAGCTCTTCGCCACGCTGGACCCCACCATGCGGCTCATCCGCCTGGCGTCGGGGCGCGAGGTGGTGCTGTCCGACACCGTGGGCTTCATCTCCGATCTGCCCACCACGCTGGTCGCCGCCTTCCGCGCCACGCTCGAGGAGGTGGTGGAGGCCGACCTCGTCTTGCACGTGCGCGACATGAACGACGAGGACGAGGCCCGCGCTCAGAAGCAAGACGTGTTGCGGGTGCTGGCCGAGCTCGGCATCGGCGAGGACAAGCCCATCATCGAGGTATGGAACAAGGCCGACCTCTGGGCCGAGGAAACCCGCGCCCGGCTGGAAGGCCTTGCCGCGAAGCGCGACGACGTGGTCATCACCTCCGCGCTGACCGGCGAGGGACTGGACGCATTGCAAGAGCGCATCGCCAAGAAGCTCGCCGCCTCCTCCGCGGTGCGTCGCTTGCGACTGTCCCACGCCGAGGGGGCCGATCTGGCCTGGTGCTATCGCCACGCCGAAGTGCTCGCACGCGAGGACGCGGAAGACGGCGTGGCCCTTACCCTGCGCCTGCCGCCGGCCGAGCTTTCACGCGCCGAGCGCCGCTTCGGCACCCGCCTGGAGGAAGCCGACGTCCGCACCAGCACAGAAGAAGCGGCCCGGCAGGCGGCGGAATAGGCCGGCCCGTCCCCACTCCACGCAAGGCACGAATAAGAAAAGGCGGTCGGGCACTTTCACCCGGCCGCCCTGCATCGTATTCCTCCAGTCCCGCCTACTCCGTCAGGTGCAGCTCCACGAGATCGTCCGCGATCCGCTCGAACACCTTCTCCAGCTGGCCGCTCTTGGCGTCATAGGATCCAAGCGTCGAACACTGCCGCAACAGTCGCTTGATGGTGGGATCGCTCACGTCGAAGGTCACGGTGATGATTTCGGCGTTGGGCCTGCCCGTGGCCGGGTTGGTGGCCGTGATGTTGCCACACAGCTCCTTGAGGATCTTGTTGCCACGGGCCGCATCCCTGCTCTTGTGATCGCGGTAGAGCCGGTAACGGCGCTTGTCGGGCGCGCGTGTATTCTCGCCATCGGTCATCAACACGATAACCTTGCGCACGTTCTTGCTCTTCACCTCCGTGTCGCTGGCGCCCTCGGTGAACGGCGCCTTGTGCGATAGCACGCGCCAGCCCCATGCCAGACCGATGGGAATGTAGGTGTAACCATCGGCTCTGAGCATGCGGATTTTCTGAATCAGCACGGACTTGTTGTCTTTCAGCGTCATCAGCGGCGTTATCGGCGATACATAGCAGTTGTTTCTCTCACTCCAACCGTTGTAGTGAGTTCGCGGGTAGCGCGTAAGCCGCGCATAATTCATCACCCCCGGCACCTTTGCCACGCCGTAATTTTCATCCTTGACGTTCAGCGGATAATTCCGCGAACCCACGCAGCCTTCCCACTTGACCTTTCTCTTCAGGGTCCGCGTGATATTCTTGCATGGGCCGGTGCTGATCCATTTCCACTTCTTGCACCGCCTCCCGTAGTGAGTCTTGCACACCCGGTGGCGGCTGGTGCTATCCGGACTGCCCACCCAACGACAGCTTCTCCAGGCACCCCACTGCCAACGCATGCACCGACTATGGCCGGGACAATGCCGCGTGATATAGGTCATCGTCGCCGTGACGTCCGGATCAACCTTTATCCAGCTGGCGTTGCGGTATCGCTTGCCGACTTTCACGTATTCGGCGAACGGCACGATGGCCACCTTGAACGAGTTGCGGTCACCGGGCAATTTGGTGTGGATGGTGTTCAGGAACTTCTTGGCGGCCCTTTTCAACTCCGCCATCTTCGATCCTTCCATGGAACCGGTGGTGTCCAGTACCAGCGCCACTTCCGTCTGGTTGAGCGAGGCCTTCACCGAAGAGTTGATGTTGAGGTCCATGCTGTCGATGCCCGCCAGGCGGATGAAATAGGTGGGAAATTTCGCCTTCACCTTGACCTTCAGCTCGCGCGTGGAGCGGTTGAGGCTCATGATCTCACTGCCCAGCGCGATTTCCTGTTCGAAACGCGACTTCAGCGACGTGCGCAAATGCTTGTCGAAATACCGCCGCAACTTCGAGATGGAGATCCGATTGTTTTTTTGGTAGTGCATGTAGGCGGCCAACGCCGCGCTATCCACCGCCGCCTGCAACTTCGAACGCGCCGCCAGCACGCGCGCATAGTCCGCGCCGCCCCCGGCCAACAGGATGAGCACCGGCAGGGCCAGCGTCACCATCAGGGCCACGTTGCCCTTCTCGTCCTCTCCCAAAAAACCACGCGCCTTGCGGCCCAGTCGACTGTTCCAATCCTTGTTCATCTCTCGCACCCGCTTGTTGCACCGGAACATACTCGGTTCGGTGCCGTTTTAGGCGAGAGAATTGAAGATGCCGTTTAAGAATTGCGCAAAATTTTAATTTTGAATCTGACCTTCAAAGAAAAAAGGTTACCCAATCCAACAATTGTTCTCATGTTTATGAAAAAAGTCCGCCACCACATTCTTGTGTGTCAAGTCACCTACCGCGTTCATGTGGTTGCGGCCCTTCAATGTCACCAGCGCCGCATCGGGCAGCAGCTCCATCAATGTCCCGGGCGCGCCGGCGATGGTGTCCTCGTCTCCCACCACCACCAGCACCGGCATTGAAAGCCCGCGCATGTCCTCGGGCTGAAGCGCCACCCGCGAAGCACTGATGCACGTCGCGAGCGCCTTCAGGTCGCCGCCCGTGCGCTCGGCGAACTGCCGAAAGCCCCTGGCCCAAGGGGGAATGGCGGGGTCGGCATCAGGGTTCTTGCTCAGCAGCGCACGGGCGATCTCTTCCGAGCCACCCACCCCGTGCACGAGATTGCCCGCCATGCCGGAAAGCACCAGCGCACACACGCGCTGCGGATGGGTGATGGCCAGGAAGGCCGCCACCCGTGCCCCCATGGAATATCCCATGACGAAGGCGCGTGGGATGTTCAGATGATCCATTAGCCGCCGCGCGTCTTCCGCCATGGATGGCGCGGCATAGCGCTCTGCCGTGTAGAGCTTCTCGCTTCGCCCATGACCGGGAAAGTCCGGCACAATGACGCGAAAGCCCTGCCCGGCCAGGAAATCCGTCCAGCCGGTGGAGATCCAGTTCACCCGCCCATTGGAGGCGAACCCGTGCAGCAACAATACCGGCGCGCCGTCTTCCGGACCGAAAACCTCGTAATGAATGCGCACGCCTGCGGAATCGAAATGGGGCATTTCGGACGCCTCCCATTCAGTCCATCTTTGCAAAGGTTCCCCGATGTGCTACCCGCAGTGCCAGCGGCATGACAAGGGAAGACGGCGCATGGCGAAGGAAACCACCCTGCTGTTCCACAACGACATGGGCGCGAACGAAATCCGCACCGGCGCGCGCCATGTGGGTTGCTGCGGCGCCCGCCCCCCCATGGATCACCCCCACGTATATTATCACCTGGAAGAAGGCGGGATGGTGCGCTGCTCCTATTGTTCCACCATCATCCGCCACGACCCGGCCCTCGCCGAGGATGCCTGCGAACCGGCGGAGGCCCTGCTGGAGCGCCGCTGACGCGCCTGCCAGCCGAACCGCCATTCATTCAACCACCGGCAACCGCAGCGTCAGCCCGTCATACGCCGGCTCCACGCCCTCGGGCAGCGTCCGGCGCAAGGTGGCGTAATCCATCAGTACGCCCATGTTGGTCAGGATGGTGCGCCTCGGCTTCAGGCGCTCAACCCACTTGAGCGTCACGTCCAGCACGAAGTGCGTCGGATGCGGCTTCCCTCCGGGGCGGAAGGCATCCACGATCCACACGTCAAGTCCCTTCAGCGCCTCCACGCTGCATTCGGGAATATCGTTCAGGTCCGGCGTGTAGGCCAGCGAACCGATGCGGAAGCCGTAGGAGCGGATGATGCCATGCTCCAGCTCGAACGGCAGCGCCGTGATCGCGCCGCCCGCGCCGGCGATGACGACCTCGCGGTTGGCGCGAATCAGGTTCAGCTCCAGGATGGGCGGATAGGGACTGCCCGCCGGCGTCGTGAAGCAATAGCCGAATCGGTCCTGGAGCACCTGCGCGGTGCGGGCGTTGGCGTAGACCGGCACGCGCTCGCGCCCGCGGTTGAAATAGACCCCGCGCAAGTCGTCGATGCCGTGCAGGTGGTCGGCGTGCTCATGGGTGTAGAGCACCGCGTCCAGCGTGCCCACGTCCGCCGCGTTCATCTGCTCGCGAAAGTCCGGCCCGGTGTCGATGACCACCCGGGTTTCCTCTCCGGCGGCATTGCGCCGGCGCACCAGCAGGGCGCAACGCCGCCGCCGGTTCTTCGGCTCTTCCGGATCGCACGCACCCCAGTCGTTGCCCACGCGCGGCACACCGCCCGAAGGCGAACACCCCAGCACCATGAATTCGTAAACGTCCGCCATCGCCCCCAGATCCCTGTTGCATCTCCGCTCTCCGCCTGACTCCCCGCCCATTTCCATGTTTCCATGACCGGGGGTTGGGCGGTGCGCGCGGCGGCGATCTTCACGCGGCTCGTGCGAAAACCTCGGGCCGTCGCGCCTTCGAGAACAGCCGGAAGAAATTCTCCGACGTCACGCGCGCCAGCTCTTCCGGCGCCACGCCCCTCAGATCGGCCAGATGGCGCAGGGTCACCGCCGTGTGCGCCGGCTCGCAGATGCGCCCGCGATAGGGCTCCGGCGCCAGAAACGGCGCGTCGGTCTCCACCAGCAGCCGCTCCAGCGGCACCATTTCCGCCGCCTGACGCACCTCCTCGCTCTTCCTGAACGTCAAAATGCCAGAGAACGACACGTATCCCCCCAGCCTCACGGCCTCCTCCGCCAGCCATGGCGCGGAGGAAAAGCAATGCATGACGAAGGGAAAGGCCCCCTTCTCCGTCTCCTCGCGCAGGATTCGCGCCGTGTCCTCCTCCGCCTCGCGCGTATGGACCACCAGGGGCAGGCCCGTCTCCCGCGCCGCCTCGATATGCTCGCGAAACACGCGTTGCTGCACCTCGCGCGGGCTGCGGTCATAGAAATAGTCCAGGCCCGCCTCGCCGATGGCGATGACCTTCGGGTGCGCGGCCAGTTCGACGAGTCCATCCGCGCTCACCATGTCCCTTTCGGCCTCGGCGTGGTGCGGATGCGTGCCCACGCTCGCCCACACCTCCTCGAACCGCTCGGCCATGGCCAGCACGTCCTGAAACGTCTCCAGCTTCGTCGAGATGGTCAACATGCCGCCCACGCCCACCGCGCGTGCGCGGGCCACTACCGCCTCCGGTTCCTTCGCCAATGTGCCGTAGGTCAGGTGGCAGTGCGAATCGACGAACGGCGCCTCCACTGGCTGAATGGGTGGCAGCTCGCGCTTCTTCCCTTTCTTCTTTCCGCCTTGTTCCGGCCTGTCTTGCGCCTGTTCGCTCATGCCTTTTCGCCCTGCTCTTCCTTCTCGACATAGCGCGGAAACACCGGCGTCGGCCTCTCGATCTTCCGTCCCGGCGGCAGGCGCCCGGCCTCGCCCAGCGCGGCGAAGTCGCGCTCGTTCTTGCCGGCACCGACGAGATCCAGCATCTTCGCCCCCGATGCCGGCATGTAGGGCTGAATGAGTATGCCGAACTGACGCACCGCTTCCGCCGTCACGTAAAGCACCGTCTTCATGCGCTCGGGATCGGTCTTGCGCAAGGCCCACGGCTCCTGCGAGGCGAAGTAGCGGTTGGCCTCTCCGACGGCCCGGAAGATGGCGTCCAGCGCCTTGTGCAGGGCCTGCACCTCATGGTGCTTGCGCACCTCCTGAATCAGATTGTCAACCTGCTCCAGCAACACCTTGTCTTCCATAGAGAACTCGCCCGGCTGCGGGATCGCGCCGTCGCAATACTTGTGGATCATCGACAGCGAGCGCTGCGCCAGGTTGCCGAGGTCGTTGGCGAGATCGGCATTGATGCGGTTGACGATGGCCTCGTGCGAATAGTTGCCGTCCTGGCCGAAGGGCACCTCGCGCAGGAAGAAATAACGCACCTGGTCGACGCCATATTCCTCAATGAGGTCGAAGGGGCTGACCACGTTGCCGATGGATTTCGACATCTTCTGCCCGCGGTTGAACAGGAAACCGTGGCCATAGACCCGTTTCGGCAGCGCGATACCGGCGCTCATCAGGAAGGCCGGCCAATAGACGGCGTGGAAGCGGATGATGTCCTTGCCGATGACGTGCAGGTTGGCCGGCCAGTATTTCCAGCGCGGATGGTTCTCGTCCGGGAAACCGGCGCCGGTGAGATAGTTGGTCAGCGCGTCCACCCACACATACATCACGTGCCCAGGCGCGTCCGGCACCGGCACGCCCCAGTCGAAGGTGGTGCGCGAAATGGACAGGTCCTGCAGGCCCGATTTCACGAAGCTAATGACCTCGTTGCGCCGCTCCGGCGGGCCGATGAAGTCGGGGTTCTTCTCGTAAAGCTCCAGCAGCTTGTCCTGATAGGCGGAAAGGCGGAAGAAATAGCTTTCCTCCTCCATCCACTGCACCTCGGTGCCGGTGGGGGCGAGCTTCTGGCCATTCTCGCCCTCGATAAGCTCGTCCTCGGAATAATAGGCCTCGTCGCGCACCGAATACCAGCCGGCATACTTGCCGAGGTAGATATCGCCATTGGCCGCCATGCGCCGCCAGATTTCCTGCGCGGCGCGATAGTGCCGCTCCTCGGTGGTGCGGATGAAGTCGTCGTTGGAGCAGTTGAGCGCCTGCACCATCTTCTGGAACTTCGGCGCCATCATGTCCACGAATTCGCGCGGCGTCATGCCGTGTTTCGCCGCCGTCTGCTGGATCTTCTGGCCGTGCTCGTCGGTGCCGGTGAGGAAGAAGACGTCGTATCCGTCCAGCCGCTTGAAGCGGGCCAGCGCATCCGTTGCCAGCGCCTCGTAGGCATGGCCGATGTGCGGCTCGCCATTGGGGTAGGAAATGGCGGTGGTGATGTAAAAGGTTGGCTTGTCGTTTTGCTGGCTGCTCATGAGCATGATGCTCCACGGGGTTGGGATTCGCCTCTCACGCGTTCATGAAGCATTTTTTGAACCCTGTTCCCAGCCTTTGCAAGCCCATGAAACATGCACGCCACATCAGCGCCTGAAAACTTGCTGGCGCCCAGCCCACCACTGGCAACATGCCCTGCCCGCTCAACCCGGCCTCTCCCTCTCATGCGAACAAGCGCGGAATTTCAGTTGCCGGCCTTTCGCATTGTTTTGCGCAATCGCACTCACCCCGCACTGGAGAGCTCCATCAATCGCGCAACGCGCCCAAGCACCCCGACGACGAACTGCCGCCTGTCCAGGTTCACCGCCTCCAGCGCCGCCAGCCGCTCGCGCATGTCGGCCAGCACATCCGCCAGCCGCGCCGCCTGTGCCGTGTGCCCGGCCCGCGCCGCCTCCTGCATCCGCCGATGCAGCCATTGTTCCATCAGCTCGCAGAACAACGGGAAATCCGCCCGCGCCTGTTTCTGTCCCAACGCCTGCGCCACGCGGCCGAACACGGCCTGCCGCGCCGCCCCGGGCTCCCCCGGCCCGGCGGCAAGCACCCGCTCCACCTCTCGCCACAGCTCCGGCGCGCCGCTGGTGGCCAGGTCCAGCGCGCGGCCCGGCGCGCCGGGC
>JALVRJ010000240.1 GCA_027031305.1 Hyphomicrobiales bacterium
TCTTGCGTGGGCGCTGCGCGCCGCCGGCGCAGCGCCCACGCAAGAGGAACGCGCGGCAAACTCCGTGCTCGCCGCCATCGTCGAGCCGAAGGCCGACCTGACGGCCTTCACCGCCCCGCGCGGCTACAAGCCGTTCCTGCCGGTGCCCCTGTGGGGCGATGCCGTGCCCCGGCGGCTCGACGCCAACCGTCACCAGCGCCCGGAAGACGCCGAGGCCGGCAGCGGCGATGCCCCGGCCGAGGAAGACCGCGACCGCAAGTGGCGCGCCAGGCGCGAGAGCGGCGAGGAGGCAAGGCGCAAGGATCCGCTCATTCTCTACCGCTTCGAGGCCCTGCTCTCCATCGCCGAGTTCCTGAACCTCTCCCGCCTGGTGGATGACGAAACCGACGAGGACGAGGCGAAGAAGGCGCGCGACGACGTTGAAGAGCTCTCCATCGTGGACGTGAAGAAGCGCCCAAAGACGCGCCTCGCCTTCGACCTCGACCTGGCGCCGGAGGACGTCGAACGCGAAAGTCTCTCCGGCCAGCACACCTACCCCGAATGGGACTACCGCGCGCAGACCTACCTGCCCGATCATTGCCGCGTGCTCACCTCCGTGGCCGAGGAAGCCGCGGACGACGCCTGGCAACCCGACGCCGACATGCGCCGGCGCATCCGCCAGGTGAAGCGCCAGTTCGAGGCGCTGCGGCCCAAGCGCGAGCTGTTGCGCCGCCAGCTGGACGGCACGGAGCTGGACACCGACGCCGTGGTGCGCAGCATCAGCGACCTGCGCGCCCACGGCGAAGGCTCCGAGCGCATCTGGATGCAGCACCTGCCACAATCGCGCGACCTGTCCGTCGCCGTGCTTTTCGACACCTCGCGCTCGACCGAAAGCTGGGTGCAGAACCGCCAGGTCATCGACATCGCGCGCGAAACCCTGCTGGCGCTTGCCGCCGGCCTGGAAGCCTGCGGCGACGATCACGCCATTTTCTCCTTCTCTTCCATCCGCCACGAGCGTGTTTTCGTGCAGACCATCATGGATTTCGGCGAGCGCTACGGCCCCGCCATCATCCGCCGCGTCGCGGCGCTCAAGCCCGGCTTCTACACCCGGCTGGGCGCCGCCATCCGCCACGTTTCGGCGCAACTGGCGCAACGCCCGGCCAGCCGCCAGCTGCTGCTGGTCATCACCGACGGCAAGCCCAACGACCTGGATCATTACGAGGGTCGCTATGGCGTGGAGGACACGCGCATGGCCGTGCGCGAGGCACGCAAGAACGGTCAGAAGGTCTTCGGCGTGACCATAGACCGCAAGGCGCGCGAATATTTCGGCCATATATTCGGACGCCACGGGCACGCCATCGTCTCGCGCCCCTCGCGCCTGGCCCAGGCCCTGCCCCGGCTCTATCGCCATCTCATCATGTGAAGGGAAACGCGTAGGACATGCCGCAGGAAAAGAATACAACTCGGTCCACGTCAAGACAGGACGGCGCCAGGGAGGCTTCGCTGGACAAGGGCTGGGGGCCGCTGTCCGAGCTGCCGGGCAACCCCATGATCTGGCTGCTCATCATCTCCGAGCTCCTGATTTTCGGTGTCGGCTTTGTCGCTTTCGCCGTCACTTTCGTGCGTGACCCGGAAACGTTCCGCGCCTCCCAGGACACGCTCAACCGCCTGGCTGGCGCCATCAACACCATGGTCCTCATCACTTCCGGCATGTTCGCGGCGCTGGCCGTGCGCGCCGAGGCCGAGGGACGCACCGGCCGAATGCGTCTGTTCGTGGCCGTGGCCATCGCCCTTGGACTGGTCTTCCTGGGCGTCAAGGCAGTGGAATATTCCGCCGAGCTTGCCGCCGGCCACACCATCGACACCAACACGTTCTTCGCCCTCTACTGGCTGCTCACTGGCTTTCATGCCCTGCACGTGGTGCTGGGCATCATCATCCTGGCCGTGGTGGCCGTGTGGCATTCGCTGGACAACCTGGAAACCGGCGCCGCCTTCTGGCACATGGTCGACCTCATATGGGTCATTCTCTTTCCCGTCGCCTACCTGCTGCGCTGAGGTCGGCGCCGAAATGCAGTATAGTCCGCCGAGGAATCGATAACCGCCCCACGCGGGGCCACATCGACGGCAACGGTTTTTCATGCGCATATTGCACACGGCGGACTGGCACCTGGGGCGCATCCTCCATGGCATACGCCTCACCGACGATCAGGCTTGTGTGCTGGACCAGCTCGTCGCCATGGCGCGCGACACCTCTCCCGACGCCATCGTCATCGCCGGCGACGTTTACGACCGCGCCTTGCCGCCGCCTGAGGCGGTGGAGCTGCTCAGCGAGACGCTGGCCCGGCTGGCGGCCGAAACCCGCGCCCATGTCGTCATCATCGCCGGCAACCATGACAGCGCCACCCGGCTCGGCTTCGGTGCCGAGCTGCTGCGCGCCGCGCGGGTGCATCTGCACACGCGGTTCACCGCCACCCCCGCGCTGCTGACCCTGGAGGATGAACACGGCCCCGTGCGCATTTGGCCCCTGCCCTATGCCGAGCCGGCGCTGGCCCGCAACATTACGGGCAACGAGGCCATCGTCACCCACGAGGACTTGTTCGCCCACGTGCTGGCCAACATCCGCACCCACCTCTCCGCCCTGCCCAGGGGGCGTGACGTCCTCTGCGCCCACGCCACCGTGCTGGGGGCGCAGACGGCAGCCGATACCGTGGACGCGGCGGAACGCCCGCTGGCCATCGGCGGCGCCGAGGCGGTGCCGCCGGCCCTGTTCGATGGCTTTCACTATGTGGCGCTGGGCCATCTCCACCGCGCGCAACGGGTCGGCGCGCCGAACGTGCGCTATGCCGGATCGCTCCTCAAGTATTCCTCCGCCGAGGTGACCCACCGAAAATCCGCCACCCTCGTGGAGCTGGACGCGCTCGGCAGGACGCGCGTGGAAACCCTGCCCTTTGCCCCGCGCCGCGACCTGCGCGTCGTTCGCGGCACTCTGGAGGAGTTGCTGACCAACGCCCGGGACGACCCGGCGCACGAGGATTACATCCTGGCCGAGCTGCTGGATACCCGGCCCGTGCCCGACCCGAAGGAACGCCTGCGGGAGGTCTATCCCAACATTCTCTCCATTAGCCCGAAAGGACTGGAAGGCACCGCCGACGGCGTTGGCGGCGGACGCCACGAACTGCTCGAAAAGGCCTCCCGCTCACCGCTGGATCTGTTCGCCGAGTTCCATGCTTTCGTCACCGACGGCGAGGAGCCGGATGAAGAAACCCGCGCCCTCGTGCGCGAAGTCATCACGAGTGCCGAACGCCGGCGAAGGGAGGGCGTGGCATGAGGCCGGAACGCCTGTACATGCGCGCCTTCGGCCCTTTCGCGGACAAGGAGACGCTGGACTTCTCGCGCCTGGAAGGCAAACCGCTGTTTCTCATTCATGGTCCCACCGGCGCTGGCAAGAGCACGCTGTTGGACGCCATGTGCTTCGCTCTTTACGGCGAAGCCTCCGGCGCCGACCGCGAGGCCGCGCAATTGCGCAGCCAATGGGCGGAGCCACGGTGCCTGACGGAAGTCGTGCTGGATTTCCGCTTGGGAGAGGCGCGCTACCGCGTCCGCCGCCGCCCAAGGCAGCAAAGACCGAAAAAACGCGGCGAGGGCTTCACCACCGAAGAGGCCCGCGCCGAGCTGTTCCGCCGCTCGCCGGGGCAATCGCCGGAGGAAGACGGCGAGCTGCTGGCCCACGGGGTGGCCGACGTGACGCGCAAGGTCGAGGAGCTGCTGGGACTGAACGCGGCGCAGTTCCGCCAGGTCATCGTCCTGCCCCAGGGCGAATTCCGCAAGCTGCTCACGGCGGAAACGTCGGAACGGCAGAAGATCCTTCAGAGGCTGTTCGAGACCGGCATCTACGCCGAAATCGAGGAAGAATTGAAACGTCGCGCCTCGGCCGCCAGGGAAGAGCTGCGCGACATTCAGTCCCGCCTGGGCGCCCTGCTGCACGCCCACGGGCTGGACGACGCGCCGCTTGCGGAAGCGGAACAGACGCTGGAGCGACGCGCGGAGGAACTTGAAAGGGAAGTCCGGGAAATCTCCGCGACCATCGAGGAAACCCGCGCGAAGGAAAAGGCCATCACCGCTCTGCTGCACGGCCGGGAGGCGGAGGCGGAAGCCAACAGGGCACACCTGGCCGCCCTGAACGGATTGGAACGGGCAAGGAGCGCGTACGCGGAAAGCCACGCGGCACTGCAACGCGCGCTGGAAGGAGAGAACGCGCTGGAAGATCTGACCCTGCAAATCTCCACGCTGGAAACCGCTCTGAAGGATGCGCGGCAACTGGCCGAACACACGGCCCGGAAGCGACGGCGGGAAAAGGCGCTGTGCGACTGCCGCAAAGAACTGCAAGAGGCCGAGCGGGAACAGGAACGTCTGGCCGAAAACGCGCAGCAAGCCCGTGTCCTGCTGGACGCCCTGCGCCAGCAGGCGGCCAGGGTGGAGCTGTGGCGGCAGCAGCGCGAGCAATGGCGGCAGGCGCTGAAACAACGCGGCGAGCTGTGCAAGTTGCAGGCTGAGCTGAAAAGGCGGCGTGACGCTCTGGACGCTCGCGAGGCGGCGCTGAAGCGGGCGCGGGCGAGGATGGAGCGGGCGACGGAGCATTGGCGTGTCCTGCAAGACCGGTTGCGGCGGGCCCATGCCGTCTTGCTGGCGCGCGAACTGAAGCCCGGTGCGCCCTGCCCCGTGTGCGGATCAACCCGCCACCC
>JALVRJ010000241.1 GCA_027031305.1 Hyphomicrobiales bacterium
GTCGGGGCCATAGCCCATCTTCTTCAGCTTCCGGCGCATGTAGCTGAAGTAGAGCACCGGGATCACCACCAGGGTGAGGATGGTGGAGACGAAGATGCCGAAGATGAGCGAGATGGCCAGCCCGTTGAAGATCGGGTCGTCGAGGATGAAGAACGCGCCCATCATCGCCGCGATGGCGGTGAGCAGGATGGGCCGCGCCCGCACCGCCGCGGACTGGATGATGGCCTCGCGCAGCGGCACCCGACAGGCGCACTGCTGGTTCACGAAGTCCACCAGCAGGATGGAGTTGCGCACGATGATGCCGGCCAGCGCGATGACGCCGATCATCGAGGTGGCGGTGAATTTCGCGTCCAGCAGCGCGTGCCCGGGCATGACGCCGATGATGGTCAGCGGAATCGGCGCCATGATGATGAGCGGCACCAGATAGCTTCCGAACTGCGCCACGATGAGGAAGTAGATGCCGATGAGGCCCACCGCGTAGGCGATGCCCATGTCGCGGAACGTCTCGTAGGTGATCTGCCATTCACCGTCCCACTTCAGCGCGAAATTCACCGGTGCCTCCGGCTGGCGGATGAAATACTGCTCGATGGGCCGGTTGGTAATGGGGTCCCTGGCATCTTTCAGCTGGCCGTAGATGTCGAACATGCCATACAGCGGGCTGTCGATCTTCCCCGCCATGTCCGCCATCACGTAAACCACCGGCAGCAGATCCTTGTGGTGGATTTCCTGCTCCACCCGGTCGCGCTCCAGGATGACGATTTCCGACAGCGGCACCAGCTTGCCCTGGAGGTTGCGCACCTTCAGGTTCAGCAGGTCCTCGATGGAGCCTTTTTCCGACGCCGGCAACTGCACGCGGATGGGCACCGGATACTTGGCCGCCTGCGTGTGCATGTAGCTCACGTCCTCGCCACCAAGCGCGGTGGCGATGGCCTGCGCCACCGTCGACTGCGGCACCCCCAGCGCCGCCGCCCGCTGCCTGTCCACCCGCACGATGACGCGCGGGTTGCCGCTGGCGATGGTGTCGTCGATGTCGACGATGTCCTTCGTCTTCTCGAAGACCTTGCGCACCTCGCTGGCCACGCGCAGTTGGCCGTCGTAATCGAGACCATAGATTTCCGCCACGATGGGCGAGAGCACCGGCGGCCCGGGCGGCACCTCCACCACCTTGAAGGTGAAGTCCGCGCCCTTGAAACGCTTCAGCAGACGCTTGCGCACGTCGCCCGCGATCTCGTGGCTCTTGCGCTCGCGGTGGTGTTTGTCGATCAGGTTCACCTGTATGTCGCCGAAGCGCGGCTCCTGCCGCAGGTAATACTGGCGCACCAGCCCGTTGAAGCCCACCGGCGAGGCGGTGCCGGCGTAGAGCTGGTAGTTCTCCACCTCCGGCACCTCCTTCAGCACTTCCGCCAGCTGTTTCAGGGTGCGCTCGGTCTTCTCCAGCGCCGTGCCTTCCGGCATGTCGAGCACGATCTTGAACTCGCTCTTGTTGTCGAACGGCAGCATTTTCAGGATCACCAGCTGCACCACGCCCAGCCCCATGGAGGCCACCATGAGGAATACCATGGTAAAAATGAGCAGGTAACGCTTGATGCGTCCCCATGCGCCCACTTGCAGGAACGGCTTCAGCACCCAGTTGAAGACACGCCGGGCGAAGGTGATCTCCTCTTTCAGCTCCTCTTCCTCGTCGTGCGTGTGCTTGTGGCCACGCACGATGAGCCGGTAGGCCAGCCACGGCGAGATGATGAAGGCCACCGCCAGGGAGAGCATCATGCCCATGGAGGCGTTAATCGGAATGGGCTGCATGTAGGGCCCCATCAGCCCGGTGACGAAGGCCATGGGCAGCAGCGCCGCGATCACCGTCAGCGTGGCCAGAATCGTCGGTGAGCCCACCTCGTCCACCGCCTGCGGAATCAGCACCCACGGCTTGCGGTTGTCACCCATTTGCAGGTGCCGATGGATGTTCTCCACCACCACGATGGCGTCGTCCACCAGGATGCCGATGGAGAAGATGAGGGCAAAGAGCGACACCCGGTTGATGGTGAACCCGTAAGCCCAGGAGGCGAAGAGCGTCACCGCCAGCGTGGAGATCACGGCGATGCCCACCACCACCGCCTCGCGCCATCCCATGGTGAACAGCACCAGCAGCACCACCGAGCCGGTGGCGAAGATGAGCTTCATGATCAGCTTCTTCGCCTTGTCGTCGGCGGTCTTACCGTAGTTGCGGGTGACGGTGAGCTTCACCCCGTCGGGGATGAACACGCCCTTGATTTTCTCGACGTGGCGAATGAGCTTGTCGGCGATGACCACCGCGTTCTGCCCCGGCTGCTTGGCCACCTCGATGGTCACCGCCGGGTAACAGCCCGCCGGCGCTCCCTTTTCCAGCTCGTGCGGGCCGGGGCAATAGGAGACGTAGTTCTTCGGCGTGTCCGGGCCATAGGAGACGGTCGCCACGTCGGACAGATACACCGGCTTGCCGCCGAACACGCCGATCACGAGGTTCTTCACCTCTTCCGGCCGCGACAGGAAAGTGCCCGCCCGCACCGGGATGTTCAGGTTGTCGGTAATGATGCTCTGCCGGTCCGTGGAGGCGTTCGACGCCAGCAGCGCCTTGCGCAGATCGTCCAGCGCCAGGCCGTAATCGGCCAGCTTCTGCGGGTCTATCTGAACGTTCACCACGCGCTCGGGCCCGCCGATGGTGCGCACCTGGCGCGTGCCCTTGATGCGCTTCAGCTCCGCTTCCAGCGTGTGCGCCACCCGTTGCAGGTCGTGCGCCGTGCGCTTGCCCGAAGGATCCCACAGGGTGAAGGTAATGATGGGAATGTCGTCGATGGAGCGCGGCTTGACGATGGGCTGCGCCACGCCGAGGTTCTGCGGCAGCCAGTCGAGGTTGGAGAAGATCTTGTCATACAGGCGCAGGATGGCGTCGGTGCGTGGCTCGCCCACCTTGTATTGCACGGTGATCATGCTCATGCCGGGCCGCGAGACCGAATAGATGTGCTTCAGCCCCTCGATCTCGCCCAGCACCTGCTCCGCCGGCGTGGTCACCAGCGATTCCACTTCCTTCGCCGAGGCGCCGGGGAAGGGAATGAACACGTTGGCGAAGGTGACGTTGATTTGTGGTTCTTCCTCGCGCGGGGTGACGAGCACCGCGAACACGCCGGAAAGCAGCGTCGCGATGAGGATGAGCAGGGTCACCTGGTTGCGCACGAAGGTGCTGGCGATGATGCCGGAAATGCCCAGCTTGCCACGCGGGCCCGCCGCGCCTGTCGGACTCGTCGCGCTCATTCCCGGGCCTCCTTCGCCGCGGCCTCACGCTTCGCCTGCTGGTCCTTCAGCGCGATGGCGGCGCGCAATGGGTCCAGCGCCACCACGTCGCCTTCCTCCAGGCCGGCCAGCACCTCCACCAGGCCATCGCCCAGCGGCCGGCCGGTGCGCACCTGGATGAACTGGATGTGCCCATCCTTCAGGCGATAGACCCCGGCCAGCTCTCCGCGCCGCGCCACCGCCTTCTCGGGCACCGCCAACACCTTCGCCTTTTCCACCATGAAGGCGCCCTTCACCAACATGCCGGGAAACAGCCCCTTGCCCTTGTCGGCCAGATAGAGGCGCACGGTCACGGTGTTGGTCTTCGGGTCGGAGTAGGGGAAGATGACCATGCGCGACACCGCGCGCCGCACATGCCCGTCCAGGTCCAGCACGACGGAAGCCTTGCGGTTTTCGCGCACCACCGGCACGTAGCGCTGTGGCAGCGCGATATGCGCCCGCATTTCCTCCTCCGAGTAGCCGGTCATCAGCGGCTTGCCCGGCGCGGCCAGCTCGCCCACTTCCACGTGTCGCGCCGTCACCACGCCGGAGTAGGGCGCGCGCACCTTGGTGTAGGAAAGCTGCTCTTCCGCCTGTTTCAGGGCGGCTTCGGCCTGTTTCACGCCGGCCAGCGCCGCCTCGTATTCCGCCTTCGCCTGGTCGAATTGCGCCTTCGGCGCGGTGCGGCGCCGGTAGAGCTGCGAAATGCGCGCGAAGGCCTGCCGCGCCGCCACCAGTTTCGCCTGCGCCGCCTTCAGCGCCGCGCGCGCCTGTTCCAGCGCCGCGCGTTGTTGCGTGTCGTCGATCTCCACCAGCAGCGCGCCTTCCTTCACCCGGTCGTTCACATCGAAGTGAATGGCGATGATGCGGCCTGAGGTCTGCGCCGCCACGGTCGATTGCCTTTCCGCCTCGATCACGCCCTCGAACAGCCGTTCGCGCACCGCCTCGATGCGCCGCACGGTGGCGGTCTTCAGGCGCATGTCCCGCCCGGCCACCACCGTGCCCGTCGACTCCGTGGCCGCCAGCGGAGCGGTTGCGCCACCCGCCGCCACCAGCAGCGCCAGCCCACCGGCCAGCGCCAGTCGAAGGCTCCGGGTACCCCTGTTTCGCCGTGTCACCTGTGCGTTCCTTCCTTGATCCCGTGGTTGTTCCCCGATCGACTTTTCGCGTTTTGCACGATGCCCCAGCAGCAAGGTGGAAACAAGTGCCACCGGGATGAAAACGTGATCTCGCTCAGCAGATATATTAGGCTTTTCTAATATTCAAGGGGCGCCGATGAAAAGCCTTCCATCTTCCGGACGAGCGGACGCATCCCCCGCGACGGGCCGCGTCAGGCGCCGCCCAGGATGCGCAGGATGATGTCGCGCGTATCCTGAGACAGCCGCTCTTCCGCCGCGATGCGTTCCAGCAC
>JALVRJ010000242.1 GCA_027031305.1 Hyphomicrobiales bacterium
TCACCGCCTTCGCCAGGGGCGACCGCAAGACGCTCAGGCCCCTGCTGGCGCCTGACGTCTACGCGCAGTTCGAGAAGGTCATCGACGAGCGCAAGGCGAAGGGTCAGACGCTGGAGCTGGAATTCGTCGGCCTGGACGATGCGAAGCTCGTGCGCGCGGAGCTGGACGGCACCACCGCGCGCATGACGGTGAAGTTCGTCTCCAAGGTCATCACCGCGTTGAGGGACGGGGACGGCAAGGTGGTGGAAGGCAACCCGGAAAAGCTCGCCACGGTCAGGGACGTCTGGACGTTCGAGCGCGACCTGACCTCCTCCGATCCCAACTGGCGGCTGGTGTCCACCGAGGCCCCGGCCTGAGTCACGCCCACGCCGTCGCCACTGCGGCCGTCCATCATTATTTTCCGTTCGCTCCTCGCGGCCCTTTCCCTGTCGCCATGACTGGTGTAATGAGTGCGGCAATTTGAACTGGCGTGCATCTCTTCTCACCAAAGGAAGGCGGCTCGTCCCCCATGCCGAAAAGAACCGACATCCAGTCCGTCCTCATCATCGGCGCCGGTCCCATCGTCATCGGCCAGGCCTGCGAATTCGACTATTCCGGCACCCAGGCCATCCGCGCCCTGAAGGAGGAAGGCTACCGCGTCATCCTGCTCAACTCCAACCCCGCCACCATCATGACCGATCCGGGGCTGGCGGATGCCACCTACATCGAGCCCATCACGCCCGAAGTGGTGGAAAAGATCATCGAACGGGAAAAACCCGACGCCCTGTTGCCCACCATGGGCGGCCAGACGGCGCTGAACACCGCGCTCACCTGCGAGCGCGAGGGGATTCTCGCGCGCCATGGCGTGAAGATGATCGGAGCGCGCGCCGACGTCATCGACAAGGCCGAGGACCGCGAACTGTTTCGCAAGGCCATGGAGAAGATCGGCCTCGACCTGCCGCGCTCGGCCTTCGTCAACGTTTCCGAGCTCAAGCGCCGCTACAAGGAGGAATACGCCGCCCGCGTGCGCGACATCGAGGAACGCCATCCCGAAGGCGAGGAGCGGCGCAAGGCGCTGGCCGAGTTCGAGGAGCAATGGCTCCAGGACGAGTGGATAAGGCGCGAGGAAATCCGCCTGGAGGCCATGCGCCAGACCTTCGAGGCCTTTCGCATCACCGGCCTGCCGGCCATCGTGCGCCCCTCCTTCACCCTGGGCGGCACCGGCGGCGGCATCGCCTACACGCTGGATGAACTCTACGAGGTCGCCCTGCGCGGTATCGAGGCCTCGCCGACCTCGGAGGTGCTCATCGAGGAATCGGTGCTCGGCTGGAAGGAATACGAGATGGAGGTGGTGCGCGACGTCGACGACAACTGCATCATCGTCTGCTCCATCGAGAACGTCGACCCCATGGGCGTGCACACCGGCGATTCCATCACCGTCGCCCCGGCCCTGACACTCACCGACAGGGAATATCAGCGGATACGCAACGCCGCCATCGCCGTGCTGCGCGAGATCGGCGTCGAGACCGGCGGGTCGAACGTGCAGTTCGCCGTCAACCCCAAGGACGGCCGCATGGTCGTCATCGAGATGAACCCGCGCGTGTCGCGTTCCTCCGCCCTGGCCTCGAAGGCCACCGGCTTCCCCATCGCCCGCGTGGCGGCCAAGCTGGCGGTGGGCTACACGCTGGACGAGCTCGACAATGCCATCACGAAAGGGGCAACGCCGGCTTCCTTCGAGCCTACCATCGACTACGTTGTGACCAAGATCCCACGCTTCGCCTTCGAGAAGTTCCCTGGCGCCGAGCCCATTCTCGGCACCGCCATGAAGTCGGTCGGCGAGGTCATGGCCATCGGGCGGACCTTTCATGAGAGCCTGCAAAAGGCCCTGCGCGGGCTGGAGACGGGCCTGAAGGGACTTGACGAGGTGAGCATCGAGGGCCTCGAAACGAGCGATGACAAGAATGCCATCCGCGCCGCCCTGTCCACGCCCACGCCCGACCGCCTGCTGAAGATCGCCCAGGCTCTGCGCCATGGCGTGTCGGTGGACGAGATCATGCGCATGAGCGGCTATGACCGCTGGTTCATCGAGCGCCTGGCCGAGATCGTCGAGATGGAAAACCGCGTGAAGGCCCATGGCCTGCCCGAAGACGCCGAGAACCTGCGCAGGCTCAAGGCCATGGGGTTTTCCGACGCGCGGCTGGCCGAGCTCGCCGGTCTGACGGAGGAGGAGGTCCGCCAGCGCCGCTGGAAGTTGGGCGTGCGCCCGGTGTTCAAGCGCATCGATACCTGCGCGGCGGAGTTCGCCTCGCCCACCGCCTACATGTATTCCACCTACGACACCGGCATTCCCGGCCTGACGGATGGCGACGAGGCGGAGGTGTCGGAGCGCAGGAAGGTGGTCATCCTCGGCGGCGGGCCCAATCGCATCGGCCAGGGCATCGAGTTCGACTATTGCTGCTGCCACGCCTCCTTCGCGCTGAAGGAAGAGGACATCGAAACCATCATGGTCAACTGCAACCCGGAGACGGTTTCCACCGACTTCGACACTTCCGACCGCCTCTACTTCGAGCCTCTCACCGCCGAGGACGTGCTGGAGATCCTGCTCAAGGAAAAGGAGAAGGGCGAGCTTCTGGGCGTCATCGTGCAGTTCGGCGGGCAGACGCCGCTGAAGCTGGCCCAGGCCATCCAGGACGCCGGCATTCCCATCCTCGGCACCTCGCCCGATGCCATCGACCTGGCAGAGGACCGTGACCGCTTTTCACGGCTTCTGCGCGATCAGGGCCTGCGCCAGCCGGAGAACGGCATCGCCCGCTCCGCGGAAGAGGCGCGCGAGATCGCCGAGCGCATCGGCTATCCGGTGGTCATTCGCCCTTCCTACGTGCTGGGCGGGCGGGCCATGGAGATCGTGCGCGATACCGAGCATTTGGAGCGTTACATCTCCGAGGCCGTCATCGTCTCGGGCGACTCGCCGGTGCTCATCGATCGCTATCTTGAGAACGCCACCGAGGTGGACGTGGACGTGCTCGCCGATGGCGAGACGGTGCATGTCGCCGGCATCATGGAGCACATCGAGGAGGCCGGCGTGCACTCGGGCGATTCGGCCTGCGCGCTGCCGCCCTACTCGTTGCCCGACGACGTGGTGGCCGAGATCATGCGCCAGAGCGAGACGCTGGCCCGCGCATTGGATGTGCGCGGACTGATGAACGTGCAATACGCGGTGAAGGACGGCCAGGTCTACATCCTGGAGGTAAATCCGCGTGCCTCGCGCACGGTGCCCTTCGTCGCCAAGGCCACCGGTGATGCGGTGGCCGCCATCGGCGCGAAGGTCATGGCCGGCCGCGCGCTGGCCGACTTCGGCCTGAAGCCGCGCGAGCTCGATCATGTCAGCGTCAAGGAGGCGGTGTTTCCCTTCAACCGCTTTCCCGGCGTCGACACCCTGCTGGGCCCGGAGATGCGCTCCACCGGCGAGGTCATGGGCATCGACGCGGACTTTCCCATGGCCTACGCCAAGGCGCAAATGGCCGCCGGCCAGCGGCTGCCGCTTTCGGGCACGGTGTTCATCTCGGTGCGCGACGCCGACAAGCCCGGCATCGTCGAGGCCGCGAAGCTGTTGCAAGAGCTGGGCTTCACCATCCTCGCCACCGGTGGCACCCAGCGTTACCTGCAAGAGCACGGCGTGAACGCCGTGCGCGTGAACAAGGTGCTGGAAGGCCGCCCGCACATCGTGGATGCCATCGCCAACGGCGAGGTGCAGCTGGTCATCAACACCACCGAGGGCGCCGCCGCCATTCGCGATTCGCGCTCCATCCGCCAGCAGGCGCTCGTCTCCGGCGTGCCCTATTTCACCACCTTGGCCGGTGCCCTGGCCGCGGCGAAGGCCATTCGCGCGTTGAAGGAGCGCCCCCTTGCGGTGCGTTCCCTGCAGGAGTACATTGCCGCCCGCGCGGCCTGAGGAGGTTTCCCGGCCGCCGTATGACGGGGGCCACCCGGCCACGGACGCGCTCCCGACGGTGAGGAATTCGACAAGCCCCTGCCGACCATTCCGGTTCGCAGGCAGGCTTGTTTTTGTTGTTTCGCGCAAGGGGCGCCATTCAATCGCGCCTCTGAGCGCGCCCCCCGGGCAAACCCGGATGAAAGCAGACAGGACAGACAGAAGGATCGAACATGGAAAAGATCCCCATGACCGCGGAAGGGTATGAAGCCCTGCAGGAAGAAATCCGTCACCTGAAGACGGTGGAGCGCGAGCGCATCATCAAGGCCATCGCCGAGGCGCGCGCTCATGGCGACCTGTCGGAAAACGCGGAATATCACGCGGCCAAGGAACAGCAGGCCTGGAACGAGGCGCGCGTGGCCGAGCTCGAGGACAAGCTCTCGCGCGCCGAGGTCATCGACGTCGCCTCCCTCTCCGGCGACAGGGTACAGTTCGGCGCCACCGTCAAGCTGATTGACGAGGACACGGAAAAGGAGGTGACCTACCAGATCGTCGGCGACCTGGAGGCGGACGTGAACAAGGGACGCATTTCCATCTCCTCGCCCATCGCCCGCGCGCTCATCGGCAAGAGCGTCGGCGACGTGGTGGAAGTGAACACTCCCGGCGGTGGCAAGTCATACGAAATCGTGAAGGTGGAATACAAGTGACATCATTGGCGATGTGGTTCGCCAGAAGCCTTCCGTGGCCTTCATGCTGCTCCTGCCATGCATGAAGGCCACTTTTTCTTGCGCGCTTC
>JALVRJ010000243.1 GCA_027031305.1 Hyphomicrobiales bacterium
TTGCCGAAGGGACTCGGCGACCTCCTCCAGGCTTCGTCCCCGGCTACGGCGGGTGAGTTGGCGTATGCGCCGCTTGTAGGCAGCGAGGGCCTTGCGGGACACCGCGCATTTGACCTTGCCGCCCGGGGCCATCCAGAACTCGAACCCCAGAAAGCGGCTGCCAAGGGCACTGCGCACCGCGCTCTTGTCCTCGTTCACCTTCAGGTGCAGCCGTTCGTACAACCGGCGCAGGCCGGCCATGACCCGCTCGCCCGCCCTGCGACTGCGAACGTACACGTTGCAGTCGTCGGCATAGCGCACGAACCGATGGCCACGCCGCTCCAGCTCACGGTCTACCTCGTCGAGCAGCACGTTGGCCAGCAGCGGCGACAGGGGGCCGCCCTGCGGCGTTCCCTGGTGCCGCTCCACTTTGACGCCGTTGCTCAGGATGCCCGCCTGCAGGTAGCGGCGGATCAGACGCAGCACGTCCTTGTCCGCCACCCGCCGCGACAGGCGTTCCATGAGCACGTCGTGGTTGACCCGGTCGAAGAACTTCTCCAGGTCCACGTCCACCACCACCCGGTACCCTTCCTGCACGTACCGCCGTGCTTCCAGCACGGCGCCATGTGCCCGGCGCCCCGGGCGGAACCCGTGGCTATGGTCGGAGAAGGTCGGGTCGATCCTTGGTTGCAGCACTTGCAGCAGGGCTTGCTGGATCAGCCGGTCGGTCACCGTCGGTATGCCCAGCTCACGCACCCCGCCACCGGGCTTGGGGATCTGCACTCGGCGTACCGGCATTGGCCGGTAGCTGCCGGATAGCAGTTCTTCCCGTATCCGGGGCCAGGCCGTGCGCAGGTACTCGGCGGTCTGCTCGATCGTCCGTCCATCCACCCCGGCACTACCCTTGTTGGCCTTGACCCGTTTCCAGGCCAGGACCAGGTTCTCTCTCGTAAGCGCCTGCCGCAGCAGGTCTTGCCCCGGGTCTGCGTCTCCATGGCATGCCGCCACGGCTTCATCGCGCCCCGACTTCGGGCAGGCTTCACCTGCCTTCGGTTCGGCTCGCCCCGCTCGCGCGGGCTCAAGAGCCTTGTCGCGTCGAATGTCATGGTCGTCAGACCCTCCTTCCCGTTCGGCCCTTCGCTCCACCCGGTCTCCCAGGCTTCCTCACTACTACGGCCTCTGCTGACTTCTCGCTCCGCCTCTCGGCGTCGTCCTTTCAGACACAAGGCGAGATCTCCCCAGGTAAGGCGCGCACCCCTTCACCGCACAACCGCCGGATCTACACCGCTTCGCCTTGGTCACGAGAGCTTCGCGGTTTCATGCCCGCTTGCCCTGCTCGGCAGTGCCTCGTATCCGGTTCCTGTTCGTCGGCTCGCGGTTTATGCTCCACGCTTCCTCCCCACGGTCGGTCACCCTTCCGCAGTTGCGCTTCGCTTCACTCGCCGTGACCAGCTCATGGCGGGACTTTCACCCGCAGGGGTGCGCCCATGCTGGGCGCACATGAAAAAGGCGGGTGCCACCCGGCACCCGCCTTCCGTCGGCTTGCGCCGCCGTTGAGGTTCAGACCGCCCGGCGATCGCTCACCAGGCGGCCACGCAAATGTTCCAGCAACCCGCGGGCGGCCTCTTCCACCATGTCGAACACCTGCTCGAAGCCGGTAGCGCCGCCGTAATAGGGATCGGGCACTTCGCGCACTCCCCAGTGTGGCGCATAGTCCATGAAATACTGGATGCGCTCCTGATACTCGGCCGGGCAGATCAGGGTGAGGGCGTGATAATTGTCCTCGTCCATGGCCAGGATGTAATCGAAGCGGGAGAAATCCTCTTTCTGCACCTGGCGGGCGCGCAGATCGGACAAATCCAGATTGCGCCGCAGGGCGGTCTCCTGAGCACGCGGATCGGGCGCCTTGCCCACATGATAGGCGTGCGTGCCGGCCGAATCGATGTGGATGAACTCTTCGAGACCGGCATCGGCCACCAGCTTGCGAAACACCCCATGGGCGGTGGGCGAGCGGCAGATGTTGCCCATGCACACGAAAAGAACGCTGATTTTCTTCATATTTTTCTACCTGTTACGCCATCTTTCCTTGCGCCGAAAAGGTGCAAAAACGTGGCGTATCTACCGTTAAGAATCAAAAACTTATCGTATGGTTTCTCCAACCATCTAGCACCCATTCTAGCAAGCATTATGCTGCCTGCGGCCAGAATTCCGTCAGGCTGCCGTCGGGGTTCCAGCGCCAGTCGATGTGGGGCCAGGTGCTGGCGTGCTCCAGGCCGCCGATACCGAAGCGGGCGTAGTGCTCCTTGACGATGGCTTGCAGCTCTTGGGGGGGGCGAGGCCGCGCGCCGACTGGGTATCAACGAAGGGCAGTTCCGGCGTTATCTGCTGGCGCCTGGCCGTAGCACCCTCCGTGAGTGCCCATACATTGCCCAGCATGCATTTAGAGTGCTGGGCAAAAAGAACGTGACAGGCGCCGCAAGCCGAGCTATGCCGTCTCCTATTCCAGGAGATCTTCCCCGCTCGCGCGCCAAGGAGATGCAACAGACTTTGCCAGAGCGCCCGGACTGGCTGCGCATGGCACTCCGTGTGGGGCTTCCATGTCCCCTCTGTGGGCGCACCCACAAAAAGGCCGCCTGACTCTACCGACCGCCTAGCGCGGCTTCGGCCCAAACACCTTCTTGAAAACCGTGTACTTTACTGCAACCCATGTGGCAGGAAGATCGTTATTGGCCTCCAGTGCGCGGAAGATCTCGACGACCTGATCCCTACCGATCACCCTGGCAGTCAACATCTTCTTTAGCACGTCGTAGCCGTGAAAAATAGGAAGCTCGAAATCCTTGGCCAATTGGTGCATGCCGAGGTCGTCTGTAGCAACAATGGCCTGACGCACTTGCCCGAAGGCCAAACAATAACAATCGGTAGGCGACGGCGGAGAACCTTTGTAATGGGCATTGGTCGCTTGTTCCAATGCATGGCGGCGCAGCACGCTGGCCATTGACTTAATCTGCGCCTTCTCCTCCTTGCTCAGACGAACGCGCTTTGCAACCCTTTCCTCTTGGAATTGAGGATCATCGAACCACGGAAATCGCTCACGCAAGCGCACACTGCGGTGAACTTCATCCTCTACATTCTTGAGAATGGTCAGGACATATCCCTTCTGACCAAAAGGAACACCCAGCAATGGTCTGATGCGTTTTGCCAGGCGAAGATAGGCATTGGTGTCCAGCAAAACCAACGTCAATGACGCAATTCCTCGTAAAGCGTCTTTGCATCACGAGGCGACACATCCAGAACTTGTTGCAGATAGCCCGGCCCCATATCCCGCTCGCCCAGCAATCGCTTCAGGCCGATGAAAAAATCCGACTGAAACTGCCGCTCACAAGCAGCGATATACACATCCGGAGGCGGCGGCAGCGGATCGAACAACACTTCGCTAACCAAGGGGCCAGACAAGTGATTACGTACGGCATGCAGCATGCGTTCCGAAATATTTAAGGATGGCAACCCCTTGGCCCGAGCAAACTCCTGAATCTGCCGATAGACCGTATTGACCGATATCAGATGCTCCCTAGCGCAATCGAACAGCGCCGCGATGACGCTCCGTTCGCTGCGCTTCCTGCGGATTGCCTGGTAGCAGTCCTCCACACAAGGCTCAGGAAACAACAGGGCGCCCGCAAAAGCATCGGCATAATCCTCCCCTTCATCCGTACCCGCCAGATCCGGTGTGTAGACGTGCGCCAGCTCATGGGCCATCCAGAACTTGAAATCCTCAACTCGGGTATCAAGATTGATCAGGATGAAGGTGACATCTTCCTTGGAGAGGCGAATATGCAAAGCGTTCTTGTGCTCGTGCTTCTTTCCCCACATCACGGGAACAAGAACAGCACCACAGTTCCGAAACTCGCCAATCAGCGACTCGTAACCTATTTCGGCATGCTCACCAATACCGAGACGTTGCCGGGTCTGGGAAACCGCCGCCTGGAGCCTGTGATAATCGGTAGATGGCGAGGTAATCAGGGTGCGCAACGCTTGCTGCTCTGGCAGATAAGGCACCAACAACCTGAGCAACAACCCCATCTCTTTCGCCTGTTGGATATGCGCCTGGCTGGTTTTTGCATTCCCCTCTTTCCTGAATGCGACCACGGGCACATTGGTGTCGCTGTCATGCACCAGCTCGTCAAACCCTAGACGAAGGGTAGCTGCAAGCTTGAGCAGTGCTGGAGGTCTTGGAAAATCCTCGCCTTTCAGCCAGTTGGTAACGGCCTGAGCAGAGACGCCGACGCGGTTCGCCAAATCCTTTTGGGTCATTCCCTGCTCAGCCAGGGCTTTGCGGATGGCATCAGACTGAAGAACTTTAGGCATGCCAAGATTATAGAGATCGCTAACTATAAATCAAGTTTAATCAAGCGATCCGTCTGAGCCACTAAACCACAGCAAAACCAGCGCTAGTTTCACAACATTTCTCCAACTTTTTGCTAGTTGTTGAAATTTAGGGAGAAATTTTTCGTCTCAGATATTGCCCATGCGCACACGAAAAGAACGCTGAGTTTGTTCATGGATGTCATCCCGTGGATGGAAGCCCTGATCCTTAACAGGCTGTTGAAAAACGTAGTTTTTCGACAGCCTTTATGCGGCACAGGAATGTGCCGCCATTTTCAATGGCGGCAAGCCACTAAATGCCTTGGAGCCATGGTAGGGCTTCCACCCCGATTA
>JALVRJ010000244.1 GCA_027031305.1 Hyphomicrobiales bacterium
CCGCCGCCGCCGGAGGCGCCGCCCTTCGTCATGGCTGATTTTCGCACGCCTCTGCGCATGACCCTGCAAGGGCGGCTGATGAAGCCGGAGGATTTCTCCGCCGGCGCCTTCGTGATGAACGTGGTGCGCCGCGTCTCGCTGCTGGAGGCCTGTCATGGCTCCGGCGCGCCGCGCGTCGACTTCCGCCGGCTGCGGCAGACGGCGCATGAGGTGCGCCTGGCGGATGCCGCCCTGCACTGGCGCGATCAGACGCACTGGTCGGCGCGGGCGCGGCGCGAGCTGCCCTTTGGCGGCGTCATGGGGCGGGTGGCGCTGGATTTGCGCACCGCGCCGCAGGTCTGGCCCTGGCTCTGGGCCGGCCAGTTCGTCCATGCCGGCAAGGCCGCCGCCTATGGACTCGGGGCCTACCGCCTGTCATGGGGGGCGGGCGGATGAAAAACATCCTGCTGGCCACCGCCGGGCTGACGCCGCAAATCATCACCGAGACTCTCTATGCCCTTCTGCGCCGCGAAGACCCCTTCATCCCGGACGAAATCCATATCGTCACCACCGCCGAAGGGCGGCACAGGGCGGCGTTGCGGCTGCTTGATCCCAAGGAAGGGCACCTGCGCCGCTTCGCGGAAGACTTCGGCTGCCCCGGCCTCGCCTCGGCTCTTCCGGAGAAAAACATCCATGTCTTCACGGCGGCGGACGGCACGCCGCTGAACGACATCGAGACGGAGGAAGGCAACGCCGCCGCCGCCGACATGATCACCTCCATCGTGCGCGATCTGACCGCCCGCCCGGAAACGCGCCTGCATGTCTCCATCGCCGGTGGACGCAAGACCATGGGCTTTCTCGTCGGCTATGCCCTGTCGCTCTTTGGCCGGCGGCAAGACGAGCTTTCCCATGTGCTGGTCGATCCGCCATTCGAGGGCAATCCGCAATTCTTCTACCCACCGCCGGAAAACCGCGTCCTCTTCGACCGTTACGGACGGCCCGTCAACACCGACGACGCCAACGTGCGGCTGGCGCTCATTCCCTTCGTGCGGCTGCGCGGCGGCCTGCCCCGGGAGCTGCTGCGCGGCCATGCGGGATACTCCGATGTCATTGCCTCCGCGCAATTGCAATTCACTGAGCCGGCGCTGGAAATCCGCCTCGAGCAACGGCAGGCTCTCTTCGGCGGCGTGCCGGTTCCCCTGCCGCCGCGCATTCTGGCCTTCCTGTGCTGGATGGCGCGGCTGCGCCACAATGGCGGCGAGGATGGCTTCATACAAGGGATGGATATCGATGCTCTCGCCATACTTGAGTGCTACCGGAAAATCCCGATGAAACCGGCGGAAGGCGCGCGCTCCGAACACCTGCTGCGGGAGCTTGCCCATTCCGGCGGCCCGGAGGAGCGCAAGGCCTGGTTCGATCAGGTCAAGTCCCGCTATCATTCGGCCCTGCGCAAGGCCCTCGGAGAGGCCGGGGCCCTCCCCTACCGCCTGACCAGCCGCGGCCACCGGCCATCAACCCGCTTCGGCCTGACGCTGGAACCGGACAGTATCTCAATCGGATAGGCTGTGGAAAGCATGCGTCAGTCGATTGCGCCTTGCATCGAATCGGGATATTATTGCTCAGTTGAGCTGAATCTTGGGGTGGTGCGCCCATCTCTAGATGGAATGACTCAGCGTAGTGTGAACTGACAAGGAGATTCAATCCATGAAACAACGAAAAATCTGGGCGAATGCCCTGCATGTACGCCGCGCTATCGCCGGAACACTTTCTTCCATCTCAGCGATGTTTCCACATCCTCCATTGCATTGGAGCGATCTGCTTCATATTGCGGAACGTTTGCATCCGCTTGTGGCTCTCGTTTACCGGCTCATCAAGATCTGCCACGAGATGCTCGAGGTGGCAGAGCTATTGGATGGTGGTTTCATCGGTGGACATGAGGCAGGCTAGCATGAAGCGGCTGGAGCATCTCCAGCCGCTTCTTTTCTTTCTGCGCCGTGTACGCCACGGTATCGCAGAGATCACTTGCTTCAATTCGCTATGAACGCGACGGCCTCTATATAGGGGGTTCAAGACGGCATTTCAAATGTATCTGCAAGAGAACAAGTTACGCTTGAGGCGTTCTGACGCTGGAGCCGGACAGCATCTCAATCGGATAGGCTGTGGAAAAAAGGGCGGCAACCTTGCCACCCTTGCGGAAACTTCTTGCCCGGAGTTACGCTTTGGGCGATGCTTCCCCGTGGGGCAGGAGACATGGAGGGCAGGATGCGCGCCATCGCCGTGATTGAAACGGTTTCGAATCAGAGCTTCATCTTCGGCACCAACCGGCTGCGCGAAATCGTCGGCGCATCGGAGATGATCTACGCCGCCGGCGTCGATCTGGTGCTGAGGGCCTGCGGGTACACGGAAGAGATCAAGCAGGCCCGCGAAAGGGGCAGGTTACGGGACATCAATAACGGCAAAGGAAAATGGAACGATATCCAATTCCTGCTCGTCACCTCCGGCAAGGCCATTCTCATCGGTGAGCGCGAACGGGTGGAAGAAATCATCCGCGAGGTGACTGCGGAGGCACTGGCCCGCATGCCCGGCATCACCGTGCGCGGCGGCATCGCCAGAATAGAAGGTGAAGGCACGAAAGGTCTGCACGAGGCGATCAAGGCCGCGCATGACAAGTTGGCCGGCCTGCGCAGCCGCATCCCCTCCAACGACCTGCGCTTTCAGCGCCTGCCGGTGGTGGCGGAATGCACTTCTTCCGGCCTGCCCGCGTGGGGGAGAGTGGAAGCGCAGGATGAGGCCATGCGCATCGTCTCCGAACCGGTATGTGCCAAGCGGAAACACAGAATGAAAGGTTGGAAGCGTCTCACCGGTTGGCTGAAAAACAATAGTGGCCATTCATTTGCGGGAAATATCGACGATCTTGAACAACACATGCAGGGGCGGGATGCCCGCTGGGTGGCGGTGATCCATGCCGACGGCAACGGCGTTGGGCAGATTTTCATTGATTTTCACAGCCGTGCAAAAGCGAAAGATCAAGATGACTACATCAGGAAATACCGTGCTTTTTCGCAGGCACTGGAGGATTGCACGCTGAAGGCTGTGGAAGAGGCCATCGCGCGGGTGAACTGGCCAAAGGGGAAATTCATTCCGCTGATCCCGCTGGTTCTTGGCGGTGATGACCTGACGGTGATTTGTGATGGGGCTTCCGCCGTCTCGTTCACGCAAGCCTATCTGGAAGCTTTCGAGAGGAACTCCCAAGAAGACAATCGGATTACTGACGTGCGGGAAGACGGCCTGACCGCCGGCGCAGGCATCTCCATCGTCAAACCGCACTTTCCATTTCATCGCGCTTACGAGCTGGCGGAGGAGCTGGCCAGGTCCGCCAAGAGCGACAAGAGTGTTTCCGCCCTGCATTACCACGTGCATTACGACAGCTCCGGCGCCGACTGGGAGCGTATAAAGGCGCAACTGGATGTGCCGGGCAACGCCCACCTGAGTGTGCAGCCGTGGGCGGTGTCCTGCGAGGATGCCGATGTCAGGAATATCGAGAGGTTATGGCGTGGCATTGCCGCGCTGAAAGCGACGGACGACGACAGGAAGCCCCGTCTGCCGCGCGGCCAGCAGCATGCGCTGCGCGAGGCGCTGTTCGCCGGCAAGGCCATCGCCGATGCGCGGCTGCGTCGCATCAAGCACCGTTATCCGGACGTGAAGTGGGATACCATTCTGCCAGGAAAGGACAGCTTGTTCGTTAAAGAGGACGGACAGTTCATCACCCCGCTGCTGGACATGATGGACATGGCCGACCTGATGGACGCAGCCGAGATCGAGAGGCTGGTGGAAAAATACCGCAAGAAGGAGCAGCCGGCATGACGACGATCATTCCCCTCTCCCTGCGGCTGGAGATGCAGTCGGACTGGCACATCGGCTCCGGTGGCGGCCGGCATGGCGCGCTGGACAGGCTGCTGGACAGAGATGCCGGCGGCCTGCCCTACGTGCCCGGCTCCACCCTGCGCGGCATCTGGCGCGATGCGGCGGAAACTCTGGCGCGCGGGCTGGACGATGGCAAGGATGATGGCCCGTGGGCGAAGCTGGTCAACCTGCTGTTCGGATCGCAGCCTTCGGATGATGAGCGCGCACCTGCGAAGGGCAAGAAACGCCCCGTGATGCGTCCGCTTCCCGGCGCGCTCAGGATCGATGACCTGCGCTATCCGCAAGACTTGCGCCAGTGGCTGAAGGGCGATCCGCGCTTGCAACAGGCCGTCACCTTCGCCAAGCCCGGCGTGGCCATCGACAAGGCCTCTGGCCGGGCGAAGGAGAATTTCCTGCGCTTCGAGGAAGCGGGGCGCAAGGGCAGCGTGCTCGTCGGCGGTGGCGAGCTCGTTCTTCCCGATGGGCTGAGCAGGGAACAGGCGCTGGCCTTCCTGGTGGCGGCGGCGAAGCTGGTGGAGCGCATCGGCGGCAAGCGCCGCCGTGGCAATGGCCGCTGCATGCTGGCGGTTACCTTCAACGGGCAGAAGATCACCGATTTCAAGCCGTTGGAAAATGAACCGGCCAGTGCCGAGGCCAGCGAAAGCGTTGCCGAAGAAGCGGTGCTTTCCTTCAGCGATTTCGCGGTCGGCGATGGCGCCGGCGAATGGCTGGACGTGCCCATCACCGCCCGGCTGGAAACGCCCGTCATCATCCCCGACCGGGTGA
>JALVRJ010000245.1 GCA_027031305.1 Hyphomicrobiales bacterium
CACCAGCACGATCAGCCAGTGCCAAATGGAAAACGCTCCCATGATATCGTTTACCTCCCTTTGCCTCGCGGCATGGATTGTCGATGGCCGCGCGGGAAAACGCACGGAGCCACCACCCGTGGCCGCACTATCGCAAAAAGGCCACGGGCAATCAACGCTATCAATCATGACAATGCGGTTGGGAGGGCGCCATTATGGCGGTCGGAGACGTCGCGCCGGCGGATGGGGGGATCAGCCCGGAAAGAGTGACAGGCGGGCATGGATTTCTTCGAATGAAGGCTTGCCTGGAGGGTAATATCTTCATCCGGGTCCGTGTCATGCGGCGTCGCGAGGAGGATTCTTTCCGGTCAGCTTTCGTTCGCCCTCATTGAGAGAACGTGCGCAAATAGAGGATGACCTGCCAGCGCTCCTTCCGCGACAGCACGTCCTTGAAGGCGGGCATGGCGGTGCCGAGCTTCTCGCCGCCCTCGCTGATGGTCCAGAACAGGAAGCCGTCGGTGGCGATGGGCTTGTCGATGACGAAGGCGATGTTGGCGGGCCTTGGATTGAGCTCCTTGCCGGCCTCGCCGTCCCCCTCGCCCCTGGGGCCATGGCAGGAGGCGCAGTTTTCCTCGTAGATCTTCCTCCCGGCCTTGATGTTCTCCGCCGTGGCGGGCAGCGGGTTTTTCAGGGTGGCATATTCGTCCGGCAGGCCCGGGCCCATCATGACGACACGGTGGCGCACCGGGTTGCCGCGACGGCGGCCCATGCCTGCGCCGTGTTCGCGGCCACGCATCATGCCCATGCCCATGCGCCTGCCGCGCATCATGCCCATGCCGTCTTCTTCCCCGGCGGTCTGATGAAGGTTGGCCTTGCCGGAAAGGCGAGCGGGCTCGCACAATTCGTTGCCGAAGGCATAAGCGCCGGAAGCCAGGGTGCCGAGCGCAAGAGTGGCCAGCAGGACATTCCTTGCAAGGGGGGTGGTCTTCATGGATGATTCCTCCGCGTTGTCTTGTCTCGTGATGCCGGAAAGGACCTTGGCACATATAACAAGCTCCCGGAGGGAGGAAATCACATTCCCGTCAAAAGCACATCCGTGGCCGCGAGAGAGCGGAACCGCGACGGCTCAGAACTTGTCGGCGTTGATGACCAGGTGCACGAGAATGGAAGCGGCGTAACCCAGCGCAATGGCCCAACTCCACTTGAGGTGGCTGAAGAAGGTGTACTTGCCGCGCGCCAGCCCCATGAGCGCGACGCCGGCGGCGGAACCCACCGACAACAGGGAGCCGCCCACACCGGCGGTGAGGGTGATGAGCAGCCACTGGCCCTCCGACATGAGAGGGTTCATGGTGAGCACGGCGAACATGATGGGGATGTTGTCGACAATGGCGGAGATGACGCCGATGATGGTGTTGGCCCAGGTGGGGCCAAGACCGTCATAGAGCGCGCGGCTGAGCAGCTCCAGGTAGCCGATGACGCCCAAGCCTCCCACGGCGAAGATGATGCCGAAGAAAAAGAGCATGGTGTCCCATTCGGTGCGCTCCATGACGCGGAAGCTGTCGAACAGGATGTCCGTGCGGCGGATGCGCTGGGCGTAGTGCTTGAAGAAATAGCTGAACATGGCGAGGTACCCAAGCCCCAGCATCATGCCCAGCGCGGGCGGCAGGTGGAAGGCGTTGCGGAAGGTGACGGCGGTGACGATGGTGAGCGCGAACAGGACCATGACCACTTTCGCACCGTTCTTCATCCGCGCCTCGGCCTCGTGTGGCTCGGGTGTCTCGTCGGGCACGGCGAAGTGCATGATGGCCGCCGGCACCACGAAGTTCACCAGCGAGGGGATGAAGATGGCAAAGAAGTCCCAGAACTCCAGCTTGCCCTTCTGCCAGACCATGAGCGTGGTGATGTCGCCGAAGGGTGAATAGGCGCCACCGGCGTTGGCCGCCACCACCACGTTGATGCAGGCGAGTGCAACGAAGGCCGGGTTCTTGGCACCGACGGCCAGCACCACCGCGCCCAGCACCAGCGAGGTGGTGAGGTTGTCCAGCAGTGGCGAGAGGAAAAAGGCGATGAAGCCGGTGAGCCAGAAGAGCTTGCGGTAGCTCAGGTTCATGGCGATGAGCTTTTCGCGAAGCGCATTGAAGACGCCACGTTCCTCCAGCGAATTGACGTAGGTGATGGCGACGAAGAGAAACAGGAACAGCTCGCCGTATTCCATGAGTGTGTGGCGGGCAACATCGGCCATGAGCTCTTCCTTGCCGGTGCCGGAATAGGCGAGACCGATGAAAGCCCAGATGAGGCCGGCGGCCAGCAGCACCGGCTTGGACTTGCGCATCTCGATGACCTCTTCCACCACCACCAGCGCATAGGCCAGCAGGAAGACGACGAGCGCGGCGATGCCGGCTGGGTGCCTGGTAAGGTCCAGCAGGCCACCCTCGTGGCCGCCACCGTTGGGGGCGGCGCCATGTGTTTCGGCGAGGGCGACGCCGGAGAATGCAAATGTCAGGGCCAGCAGGAACAGTGGCGCAAGCAGCAGGATTTTCGATGCAACAAGCCTGATGGCGCCGGTGTCCCCGGCCGGCCGGATGAGATGAGCGCGCATCCCCGCCTCCCTGATGTCCGATGATCCCCCGAGTCTGTCGTCGCGTGATGGGCAGTTATTTGCCCTCGACACGGGCAAAGGGCAAGGAAAAATGCCACTTCGCATCATGGTGGCGCACCCTTGCCGGCGCCCCCTGCCTTGTCTATAAGGCGCTGCATCGCCTTGAATCCGGCCGCCGGACATGCGCCGGCGCACGCCTGCAACCGATTATCGCAAACGATCATCAAAGAGGATTTCGACATGACCGAGCGCACGCTCTCCATCATCAAGCCGGACGCCACGCGGCGCAACCTGGAAGGGAAGATCATCGCCAAGATCCAGGAGGCGGGGTTGCGGGTGGCGGCGATGAAGCGTACCCGCTGGACGCGCTACCAGGCGGAGAAGTTCTATGAGGTGCACAAGGAGCGCCCGTTCTACAACGATCTGGTGGAATTCATGACCTCCGGGCCGATCGTGCTGATGGTGCTGGAGGGCGAGAACGCCATCGCGCGGTATCGCGAGGTGATGGGCGCCACCAACCCGGCCGAGGCGGCCGAGGGCACCATCCGCGCCGAGTTCGCCGAGAACATCGAGGCCAACTCCGTGCATGGCTCCGACAGCCCTGAGAACGCGGCGAAGGAAATCGCCCTGTGCTTCGACGGCGCGGAGATCGTCGGCTGAAGCCCGTTTCCGGGAGCGCGGATTCATGAACCCGACGGCGAGATCGAAGAACGAGGCGCTGGCGAGCAAGGCCATCGTGGCGGGCATCGTCGCCATGGCCCTCGTCGTGACCCTTTCCAACGTGCTGGTGCAATATCCGGTGCGTGTGCGGCTGGGTGAGCTGAATCTGGCGGACCTGTTCACCTGGGCCGCCTTCACCTACCCGCTGAGCTTTCTCGTCACCGACCTGATCAACCGTTTCTTCGGTCCGGCGGCGGCGCGCAAGGTGGTCTATGCCGGCTTCGCGCTGGCGGTGGCGCTGTCGGCGTATTTCGCCAACGCGCGCATCGCGGTGGCTTCCGGCTCCGCCTTCCTGGTGGCACAGCTGCTGGACGTGGTGGTATTCAACCGGTTGCGGCGCAGTCAGCGCTGGTGGGTGCCGCCCATGGCCTCTTCGGTCATCGGCTCGCTGGTGGACACTTTCGTGTTCTTCTCGCTGGCGTTCGCCGCCATCTTCGCCTTCTTCGGGGCAAACGATCCCTTCGCCGTGGAAAACGCGCCGCTGTTCGGGCTCTTGCCCCTGGAGGCGCCGCGCTGGCTGTCCTGGGCGTTGGCGGACCTTGGGGTGAAGCTGCTGATGGCGACGGTTCTTCTGGCGCCCTATGGCCTGTTGCGCTCGGCGCTCATCCGCCTGCTGGGCCTGCGCGAGAACGTGGTGGCGGCCTGAAGCGCTCCCGCTCGCAAATGGATCCCCGCATGACGATGGCGAGATCTTTCGGCGGTGGCCGCGTGCCGCCGCCTTTCCCTTTTGCCTCCCTTCAGATCTGCCAAATGGTGGAATGGATATGCGCTTGATGCATATTACGGTGTCATAATAACGCACACACCTCATCCTGCCGAAATCCTGCCATTTTTCTGGCGTTCCAGACAGCCGCTCCGGATTGGAAGCACCCGCTGGGGGTATCTTGGTGCGCGGTACTTTGCGGGGCATGGAGATTTTGGAGTGGTTTGATACCGCGCATGTGTGCATTTGGGAGTTTAGCCATGCAAAAATTGCTTCGACTGGGGGCCATGCTGGCGCTGGGGGCGGCGCTGGTGCTGCCGGCGTGGAAAGCCGAAGCCCGCACCGTGGACGCGCGCGCGAAATACAATTTCAGCGCCGGGCGCGCCATCCTGAGCGGCAAGCTGCCTCTCAAGACACGCAAGGCGGCGGCGAAAAATACGAAAAGGCGCGTGCGCAAGGCTCGCCGCGTGGCCGGGGCGCGGCGTGGCGCCGGCTATGCCGCGTGCAAGGCCGCGGCGCGGAAGTTCGGCGTGTCGCTTCCCACCGCGCTGGCGGTGTGCCGGCTGGAGAGCGGCTTCCGTTGTTCGGCGGTGGGCCGGGCGGGCGAACTGGGCCTGTTGCAGATCAAGCTGGCGACGGCGCGCGCGCTGGGCTATCGCGGCTCG
>JALVRJ010000246.1 GCA_027031305.1 Hyphomicrobiales bacterium
GTCTCACCGGTCAGACATTACGCAATCTGGTATCAGATGTCTTTGGCATAACGTTTTTTTCGGCGGTCAGGCACAAGATCGTTTCCTGATTATATTGATCATTCAGGCGGTTGAAGAGACCAAAGGAAGCCGGATATTTCCGACTTCCATCACCCGAAGATCAACCATAGCGAGTTCTTCGCAGAGGACAGAAGCCACATCAATGGAATCGAAAATTCCCGCTTACCCTGGCCGAACAATATCTGCGCCGTCTCGTATTCTGAGAGCGCGCCCCTGGGCTCCCGAAGCGTGTGATCGACCGTTCAATTGCATTAATCCAAAAAACATCTCAATTAGATAAAACGATAAAATCAGAAACATCTGGGATAGTGATTTTGGCTGGCATCATGTATCAATTTGTCCACTTGTCATTGAAGAAGCATGACTTCCCTTCCTGAAACTCGAGGGCTTGGACGCGCTTTTGCCGGCTATCTGGCATGGACCGCCCGTCAGGCACGATGGCAGAACGCCGAATGTATATGGTTCCTTTCACGCGAGGGGCATTGGTTTGCTCGGCAATACGAGCTAATGCGCCAGCTAAGCGCGCAACCCGGGAAATATCCACCCGCCCGTCACTTGCCCGTCAGCCGTCTCTCCACCTTTCTTCCGAGCCTGGAAAAAATAGACGAAGAAGCATTGGAGCCCCTGTTAAAGCAGTATGGGAAACATTCCACGGGGGCGATTCTGGGCAGCTTGGGTTTTTTTCACTCGGCACCCCGGGAATTGATCGAATCATTACGTCACGAAGGATTGCTGGAACGCCCCTGGAAGGACAGCGGCAAACAAATTCTGGCGCGAAGGCATGTCAGAGAATGTCTGGAAAGACGCCGCACGCAACAACGCCATAAACTTCTTGCCTATCTGGATCAAAAATCCTTTGCCGGCATTTCCGGGCACGCTTGCGTCGCCGATATCGGCTGGCGTGGATCCATCCAGGACAATCTGGCCCGCCTTTTGCCAAAAGTGCGCCTTACAGGATTATATTTCCACTTGCAGCCTTTTTTCGTTCAACAAGCAGAAAATACCGATAAATACGCTTTCATTAATGAAGCCCTTGGTTCCTGTTCACATAAAACGATGCGTCGCCTACGCTTTGCCGCTCCTCTTGAATTCATGGTAATGGATTACAAGAATGGAACCATTACAGGTTATGAGAGCGACAATGGATTCATAAAAGAGATTACCGCACCTCCCATCCTTCCCTCCCATTACTGCAAACTGGACTTTTTGAGATCTGAACTTGAATCAGAGGTGGGAAAGCATACACTTGATACATTCCTTTCCCCACAAGATGCTGTAAATCATGTGTTGCAATACCTTGAATGCCCATCAAAAGAAATTCTTGAACTTTTCTTCTCCATGCCAAGAGATGATTTATTTGGTGCGGGCAAAGTTGCCGTGGGGGCAGACAAGATATCGTATATCTCCGTATTGAAGGCCTTTTTTAATCGAGATGATAGAATACTTCTTGGTCAGAAGCTGGCAGAAAGTGGATGGCCTTGGGGGCTGTTATGGCGTGATGTGCCAGTTCTTGCTCCATTCCTGATAAAATTATTGCTTTTGTGGGATATCCGCTTGCCATGAAGTTGCGTGAGATTGCACACTTTCCAGTGATATGGAGGGGTGAATCGCTGGAGCGGATTGGAAGATGCAAGATCATAGGGGCTGAGATTTTGAACATTGATTGGAAGAACTGTCCCGTTAGAGGAATCGGGTCTGGACTCAATTGGCCCACCAGATGATTGTTGCGATGATGCAGAGCGCTGCGAGGAAGGTTTTGGCGAGCTTGTCATAGCGTGTGGCGATATCCGCTCCCACTGAGCATTGGAAAGCCAAAACAATTCAGCCATTTGCAAGTCCCTTCCGGTGAGAATCACCAAGGAAAGGGAATCACATCAAACCGAACCTGCATATCCTTTTATTGAGACCAGACCCGAGGCCAGCTCCATGGAAGAAATTGGTGAGCCCGGGAGGATTCGAACCTCCGACCAACTGATTAAAAGTCAGTTGCTCTACCAACTGAGCTACGGGCCCGACCGGGATGCGGTTGATTGTGCCGCTGAATGGTTGGCGGAAAATAGGCGCAACCATGTCTAATGGTCAATAGCCCTTGCACATGGCATTCGCGCGTCCGGTTCGCCCTGTCTCACGCCATCGCGCCGCCCTGTCCTCGCTTCCCGACGCACCAAACAGCAACCGGATCGCGCCCATCCAGTAACCTCACGCCCTTCCCCTTGTCAATTCGGGTGATGATGGATACATCCCCTTGTGCGTGTTCAGCACACTTGGCTCAAGGAGGGGTGGCTGAGTGGTCGAAAGCGGCGGTCTTGAAAACCGTTGAGGCGTAAGCCTCCGGGGGTTCGAATCCCTCCCCCTCCGCCACAGGTGGTCGCCAGATCAAGTTTGGCACATGCGGGGTATCCGACACGGCGGTCGTCGCGACAAGGGAATGCATCATACCAGGATGCTGTAGCGCGACACAATTCGTGAGCGGGTGCGACACAATTCGTGACGCGACGATGAGAACATTGGCGGAACCCCGCTCCATGGCCATGCTCTACTGCTGGCTGTCCTCCATCATGACGTGCTGATGATCAGTTCGCCCGCTGGCTTTGAGCTGTGGCTGGAGATGGTGTAGGTCGTTTGCACCGGCTCGATGCGCGCCCAGGCGAACAGCTCTCGGATTTCCGGCACGTCGTTGATGGAAAGCACGAAGCGTCCGCGCAGACTGCGCAACACCTCGGCCAGTTCGGCAAAATCCTTTCGCGCGAACACTCCCTGGCCGTAGTCCGTTTCGCAGCCCCAGTAGGGCGGGTCACAATAGAACAGCGTCTCCGGGCGGTCGTAGCGGAGCAGGAACGCGCGCCAGTCCAGGCACTCAATGACCACCCCGGCCAGCCGCTCGTGCAAGGCCTCCAGCATCGGCTCCAGCTGCGTGAGGTTGAAGCGCGCCGGCCTGTCCGGCGAAACGCCGAAGTTCTTGCCGCTCACCTTGCCGCCGAAGGCCGTGCGTTGGAGATAAAGGAAGCGGGCGGCGCGCTCGAGATCGGTGAGCGTGTCGGGATCCGTCCGCACCAGCCGCTCGAATTCCGCACGGCTGGTGATCTGGAAGCGTATGGTTTCGATGAACTGTGGATAGTGCCGCTGTAAAATCCTGAACAGCGTGGCGATGTCGCGGTTGATGTCGTTGATCACCTCCGCCTTTGGCCGCAGGGTGCGTCGGAAAAAGACGCCGCCCATGCCGACGAACGGCTCTGCATAGGTCTTGTGCGGGGTGCTTTCAATGACCTTCACAAGCCGTTTGAACAGGCCCCGCTTGCCGCCGATGTAGGGCGCCACGGGGCGCACGGGCGAGACCGGCTCGGCCCAGTCGCACGTGTGTTCACGCATTCTCAATCTCCGCGCTTCATGCTCTGCCGCGGCGGGCGCGGCAGGTAAGCGCTTGCTCTGCCGGGCGGGTGCCGGTGCCAGTCTGTGCCCCCGCCGTCCGTCGGGCTGTGGCCGCAGCCCGCGGGCCGCCCGCCACCTTCGGCGGGCGCCCGTCGTCAATCCGCCTTCGCCTCCGCCTCGATCTCCGTCAGATACCCGGCTTGCGCATCCAGCGTGTGGGTGGCCGTTTTGATCGTCCAGCTGCCGTCCACCCCGTCGCGCACGCCGGTGATGACCAGCTCCGCCTCCGCCACGATGGCCGGGTTGCCGCCGGTGGTGCAGGTGAGCGTGCGTTCGCCGCGCTTGAGCTGACGCAACCGGGCGCGCGCCGCCGCCTTCGCTTCCTCCCGGCTCGGATATTCGTGGCGCAGGGTGAACGCCGGCTCGCCGTCGCCGGCCTGCTCAATGCGCGCCTTCGCCTCGCCACGGTGATGCCAGCGCGCCTTCACCGACTTGTATTTGGGTCGCTCCTTGAGCATCGCCGACCAACGGATGAGGTCGGTGCGATGCAGCCGCACCTGCATGGCCTTGCCCGATGCGCTCTTGCCTTTCCCCCGCCGGATGAAGATCAGCCGCCCGTCGGCCACCTTGAAGGTGGCGTCATGCTGGCGCGCCAGCCGCGTGAGCAGGTGCATGTCGCTCTCTTCGGTTTGCGCGAGATAGGGCACCGCGATGCCGGCCAGCTCGTCGGAGACGACGGGTTGAAGCCCGTGCTCGCCGGCGATGCGGCGGATGACGCCGCCGAGCGAGGTGGCGCGGAAATGCCGCGTCTTCTGCTCCTTCAGTTTTGCTCGCATGTCGGCGGCGCGCGCCCGCACCGTGATCTCTTCCGGCACGCCGGCGACCTCCACCTCGTCCACCACGAACAGCCCCATGTAGCTCACCCCCGTCTCGCGCCAGCCCAGCCACACCTTCACCTTCGCGCCGGTGCGCGGCAGCGCCACGCGGTTGTCGCGGTCGTCCACGGTGAACTCCAGCCGGTCGCTCTTCACGCCGGCCTCGTCGGTGATGGTCAGGCGCAGCAGGCGGTCGTTGATGCGCCCGGTCACGTCCTGCCCGTCCACCTCGATGCGGAACTCTGGCGTCATGAGCTCTCCCTATATTTCAGGGCCACCCACACGCTGGATGCGCAAGCCGGGTATCTGACGGAGATCGAGGCGGAGGCGAAGGCGGATTGACGACGGGCGCCCGCCG
>JALVRJ010000247.1 GCA_027031305.1 Hyphomicrobiales bacterium
CCCTCGCCTGCTCGCCGCCGCCAAGCCCAAGCTGGCGGTGCTGGTGACGGATGTCGGGCTGAACGCGGCGCTCACCCAGCGCGCGCTGGGCAACCTGTCGCCGGAAGTGAGCCTGGCCCTGGTGCCACACGTGAAGAACAGCGCCCGGTTGGGGCACGAGGCGCGCCGTCTCGGGCATGAATTCTTTCTGCAAGTCCCCATGGAACCGTGGGGATATCCGGCCGTCAACCCCGGCCCCGGAACTCTCCTCGCCAGCGCCACGGCGGACGAGAATCGCCGCCGCCTGATGGGACACATGGGCCGCGCCGTCGGCTATGCCGGGCTCGTCAGTTACGCGGGCCAGAAGTTTTTGCAAAACGGCGAGGCGCTCGCCCCCGTCCTCCACGAGCTCAAGCGTCGCGGCCTGATGGCGGTTGACGACGCCACCGCCACCGATTCCATGATGCGGCCCCTCGGGCAGGTGATAGCGCTGCCGGTGGTGCGCGCCGACGTGCGCGTGCCGCCGGACACCACGCCGGCCGATGCCCGCGCCGCCTTCGCCCGCGCCCGCGCCCTGGCCGAACGGACGGGAACGGCCCTGCTGGTGGTTTCCGCCGGCACCACCGCCTTGCGCGAGCTGGCCGACTGGATCGCCGGCATCGAAAGCGACGAGACGATCGCCCTCATCCCCGTCACTGCCCTTGCCAAACTCAGGGAACCGAACAGGAAATGACCTCTCCATCCACCCTTCCCTACCGCCCCTGCGCGGGCGTGGTGCTGTTCAACGACGACGGCCGCGTGTTCATGGGCCGGCGCATCGGCCTGCCCGTGCGCTTCGACGACGCCGGCATGTGGCAACTCCCCCAGGGCGGCATCGACGAGGGCGAAACCCCGCGCCAGGCCGCCTTGCGCGAGCTGGCCGAGGAAATCGGCGTGCGCGACGTGGAATACCTGGCCGAAACCCCCGACTGGCTCCATTACGACCTGCCCGAGGAACTGCTGGGCAAGGCCCTGGGCGGCAAGTTCCGTGGCCAGAAACAGAAATGGTTCGCCCTGCGCCACACCGGTTCCGAACGCGACATCAACCTCGCCGTGCCCGGCCACCGTCCCGAATTCGATCTCTGGCGTTGGCAGGAGCTGGACGCCATTCCCGGCCTCGTCGTGCCCTTCAAGCGGCATATCTACGAGGCGCTGGTGAACGCCTTCGGCCACTTGCCCGCCCAACTGCGCCAGTCGGCGCCCTGACCCGGCCAAGGCATCATCGGCGCCATGAACAAGGCCATCACACGCTTCGCCCCCAGCCCCAACGGCCTCCTGCATGTCGGCCACGCCTTTTCCGCCCTGTTCTCGGCGCGCCTGGCGCAAGACCTCGGCGGCACCTTCCTGCTGCGCATCGAGGACATCGACACCACCCGCACCCGCCGCGAATTCGTGCGGGGCATTTTCGACGACCTCCAATGGCTGGGCCTGCGCTGGCCGCGGCCGGTGCGCTTCCAGAGCCGGCACATGGACGCCTATTGCAAGGCCCTGAAAACCCTGCATGGCATGGGCCTGCTCTATCCCTGCACATGCACCCGCAAGCGCCTGCGCGAGACCGTTTCCCACCTTGCCGGCCACTCCGCCGACCCCGACGGCGCGCCCCTCTATCCCGGCCTCTGCCGCCCTCGGGACGAAAAGGGCCACACCGGGCAAACCCCCTGCCGGCACCACGGCATCGAGCCTGGCAAGCCCCTGCCCCCCGCGTGGCGGCTGGACATGGACAAGGCTCTCGCCCTGGCCAGCCGCAAGCTCGGCGGCGATATCGCCTGGCGTGAACTTGGCCACGGCCCCGGCGGCGAAACCGGCACCATTCACGCCGACCCGGCACGCTGGGGAGACGTGATCCTCGGCCGCCGCGACATCGGCGTTTCCTATCACGTGGCCGTGGTGATCGACGACGCCTTGCAGGGCGTCACCCACGTCACCCGCGGCCAGGACCTGTTCCATGCAACGGCCATCCACCGACTGTTGCAGGTGCTGCTCGAGCTGCCTCAGCCCGCCTATGTCCATCACCGGCTAATCACCGACGCCGAGGGGCGCAAGCTCTCCAAGAGCCTGAACAACGCCGTGCCCGCCACCGCCGGCCTGCCTGCCACCACCCTGAAGGCCCTGCGCGAGGCCGGCATGACGGCTGCGCAATTGCGCGCCCTGCTCGGCTTTGCCACGGAGCGCTGACGCCAGCTTGTGCAGGGGCCAAGCGGCGCAGAACGCCTCCCGCCCCCCGCTCCAGCCCCTTTCATAATTTGGGGGTTGGGCGGGGGCGCGGAGTGATGGGTGGTTCTTTATGCATTCTGGTATGAGACGTGGATGAAACTCCTGTCATCGAAAGGTGTGGCGGATCGACTTTCCGCCGCTGTTGTGCCAGACTGTTTCACGTCCGCGGCAAAAGCCCACAACATCGCGGACCCAGTCCATCGCATCATGAAGGGAGGGATGCACCCATGTCTCTGGAAGCCCACATCCGCGAGCTGGAAACCAGGCACCAGCGTCTCGAGGAGCAGATCGACGAGCTCCTGGCGCACCCCAGCGTGGATGATCTGGAGATCAAGAAGCTGAAACTGGAAAAGCTGCACCTGAAGGAAGAAATCGAGCGCCTGCGCAAGCAGGTGGACGCCGCCTGAACCGCCCAGGCGGCGCAGCATCGGAACACCGGCCACCAGGAGCCGGACAATGGCCGCGAAAAACGCCAACGATATCCCTTGGCGTTTCTTGCGGCCATTTTTTCTTGCACGGGGCCCACGCGACACCCCGTCCGCCAGCTCTCGGTGTTTTTCAGAACCGCTGGCGCAAGCCCACAAAGAGGGTATGGATGGGCTTCTGATCGGGCGTGTGTTCCTCGAATTCCTTCTCGAACGCATATTCCCCGACGATCCACAGCCGCCGCCGAATGCGCCAGGCCAGCGAGGTTTCAAGCCGCAGCGCCAGCCGGTCGTTGCCAGCGCGCACGTCGGTGTTGCGCGCCTCCGCCCGCCCGCGCCAGTCGAGCCCGCGCCGCAGGACCTGCTGCACGGACAGCGCCAGCGTCTGCTCGCGCGCCGGGTTGGCACCACCATCGTCGGTCAGGCCAAAGCCAGCCTCCAGCTCCACCGTGCTGCCCCGCCGTGGTCGCCAGGTGACCAGTCCATTGATCCCCACCCCGGCGAACTTGTCCAGGTCCGGACGATCATAATCGCGCGCCTCCGCCCGCAGCCCCAGCCGTCCTTCCAGGATGGGGCCACGCAGCCATTCCACCCCCAGCTCCAGCCGCGCCCCCGTCGAATCACGCTTCGCCCCGGAGGCGTCACGCTTGTCATCATGCAGCCGCGCGTCCGCGCCCAGCGTGCCATAAACGGCCAGCACCGGCGTCAGCCGCAGCCGCCCGTGCAACAAGGCGTGCGGCGCGGTGTAGTCCTCCGCCTCCGCGTCGGGCTCCAGGTGGCGCGTCCCCCCCGCCAGCGCCGAAAGCCGCAACCGGTTGCGCTCGTATTCCACCGCCACCGCGCCGTTCGTATCGTGCTGGAACGTGCCCGAACCGATGCGCGTCTCCGTGATCGTGTGAGAAGCCCCCAGCCGCAGGCGCAGGTGCCGCCGCGCGTCCAGACGCAGCGCCACCCCGGCGGTGCCCTCCGCTTCCGCGCCGTCCTTCGTCCAGGCAGTGGCGCTGCCGTTCAACGTGAAGGCCAGCTCGTGCCGAGACCAGTTGCTGACCAGGCGCAGATCGGGCGCCAGCCGCAGCCCTTGCGCTGCTCCCGTGTCGGCATCGCGACGCGAGGTGTGCGCCGCGCTTTCCGTCATTTCACCGTAAAGCGTGAAGGCGCCAAGACGCACCCCTTCCCCCGGCTCGCTTCCCCGCGCCGGCGCAACGGGAAAACCCGGCGGCGGCGGCGAGGCAACGGTGCTCTCCACCAGCGGGACTTGCGCCTCCGGAAGCGGGCGGGAGTTGGCGGAGGCGATGCTTGCAACGGTCCTCGGCGCGCGCAATTGCGGCACCCTCTCCAGGGCGGTCATGCCGGTGGAATTCGCGGCCGCGTCCACCCCTTCCCGGCGCGCACTCGCATTCCGGACACTCTCGCCCACGGTTTCGTTCTGCGCCGTGCCGTAACGCTCGTCCGCCGCCACCCGCACCCGTGGCGTCCACGCGCCGGCCTCCTGCGCCGCCAGCCCCGCAGGCGCCCCCACAGCGGCGGCGAGCAGCGTCAGGAGGATGGCGATGTTGCCTGGGAAATGGCGCATGAAGATGATCCCGCTCGAAAAGCCCTGCCCTCCTGTGTGCCGGTTTATGGTTAAAAAATCCTCAAGGAGGCGTCTCGAACCCACCCGGGCCTTGCCCTTTCGCCACCGCTGTGGTTTGCAGCGAGGTCAGGGCGCCACCTGGGCGCCGGCCATGCGATCCTGACAGGGAGGATGCGACGTGCGTGGAAAACACGCGGAAACCGACACCCCGGCGAACGCCGCCACAGGGCGGCCGAAGGCGCGCACACTCAAGCCCCTGAAGCGGCTCATGCCCTATTTGATGCGCCACCGGGCGCGAGTATGGGCGGCGCTCCTCGCCCTGCTCGCCGCCGCCGCCGCCACGCTGGCCGTGCCGCTGGCCGTGCGCAGGGTCATCGACCACGGATTCTCGGCC
>JALVRJ010000248.1 GCA_027031305.1 Hyphomicrobiales bacterium
GCCAGGGAGAGGCCTTGCGGCGCAAGCGGGAACAGCATGAAGAATACCTGCGGCGTTTCTGTCGCTAGCAACGCGATGATCCTACCGGGATCAGCGTTCAGGTGCGGATTTACAAAGGGGTCGGAGTCAAATTCCACCCATCGATGGCTGTAAGCCATTGAAAATGAAGGAAGCGGGAAACCGCGTTTTCCGCTTCCGTAGTTGAAAAAGTCCATGGAAGGTGTAGCGCGTCGCTTGATGTGCGAAAACGCAGTGTATGTTTTGCGAACAGCAAAACGTCATTAAATCCCACTTTAATTACCCTTCCAACTCTGGATTATCAGCTCTTTTCGGCGAGCGGCATTCTTGGCGCCTCCTACCGTGTAGGTGATGGGCACGACGGTAATCTTGAAGCCGCCGAATATGCGGCGCATTTCCGGGTGATCGCCTACTGACACCACCGCCTTGCCCTTCATTGTACGTAACATGTCGGCTATTTTCTCGTACTGTTCGAGACCAAATTCAACCCCATACCCGGCGGTTTGGTAGTACGGCGGGTCGAGATAGAACAGCGTGTGTGGGCGGTCGTATTTCTTTATGCACACCGCCCAGTCCAGATTCTCTATCGTGGCCCTCGACAGGCGCTCCCATGACGAGAGTAGGTCCTCTCTGGCATCTGACACCCTGAGCTTTGGCGGGGAGGTGGTAGCCGTACCAAATGTCTGTCCGGCCACTTTTCCACCAAACGAGGTCTTCTGCAGGTAGTAGAACCTCGCTGCCCGCTGAACATCGGTCAATGTCTCCGGCACAGACATCTTCGCCCACTCGAACATCTGGCGGCTGACCAGGGCATAGTTGAACTGGTGGACAAACTCCTCGAGGTGGTGCTTAACCACCCGGTAGAGATTGACCAGCTCACCGTTGAGGTCATTGAGCACCTCGACTTTAACCGGTTCCTTTTTGTAAAAGAGCGCTGCTGCCCCGGCAAATGCCTCAACGTAGCACTGATGTGCAGGGAACAGCGGAATGATGTGCTTTGCCAGCCGGGTTTTACCCCCCAGCCAGGGGATTATCGGTTTTGCCATTAGAGCCTCTTTTTTCTTGATCTTTGGTAGACTCCCTGTGCTCGCTAGTGAGCGGGGGAGCCTTGGTTGGGCTCACGGGCGTTCTCCGTGGGTTCGATGTCCGGCTGGGTGTTGCCGCACCTGGCCGGACGCTCCCTTCTTCTATTGTCTAGCCTGACACTTACTCACCTGCCACGGTTGTCAAGTACGGCACCCGCATCGGCAGGTGCAGCGCCCGCTGCAACATCACCGCCAGTTCAGCCCGCGTGACGAGCGCATCCGGGCAGAAATTGCCATTGCCGCAGCCGCTGGAAATGCCGGCATAGGAGACCGCATCGATGGCCCTGGAGGCCCAGTGGTTGAGCGGCACGTCGTTATAGCTGATGTAGTGATTGATGACGGCCGTGCAGGAATCCGGGATGATGATTGTCATCTCTCCGGCTCCTGTCATGTGTGTCCGGACAACCTCGCATCGCATGACCTCCCCGCCGTTCACTGTGTATATGGCGCCGACGGACGACTCCGGCATTGCCGTGGCTCCTGGTGGCGCCTCTGCGGCAGCCATGCCGGCAGTCATGGCGACGATGACGAAAAAAATAGACGTGATGTTTTTCATGATGATTCCTCTCTCCGGTTAAAACAGGCCAGCCTCCGCCGTTAGGTGGACAAAAATCGGATCTCCGTCATCCCCCGTATCGCTGTCTGTGTACATGCGCCCGCCGGACTCACCGATGTTGTTTCCGGCGATCGGGGTGTCCGATGAGTTTGCAATGTTGCGGGCAGACGAATTGACCGCAGATGGGTTGTAGGTTGTGAGGCTAGGGGTGGCCCTCATCGGGACGGGAAATCGCACGTCGTAATAGGCCCGGTGCTGCACTGTGCTGGCCACTGCCACCAGGGCACCAGTAGTGCCAGCGTTTTGCGCGGGCGCGGTGTCCTGGTCAAAGGTCTTGTAGAAGTGCCGCTGGCAGGCGAGCAGATCGTCCGCCACAGGCCGCAGCTGGAACCCTGTGTCGTGGTGCCCCAGGCAGATGCGCAGGGAGCTGACTTGCAGCCATTTCCCGGCACCCAACCCGCTCAGCGTGATTTCCACTTCCAGCCCGTTTGCCACGAACGATGGCATCGGATTGGCGCGCATCGAGGCTGTGCCAGGCGTCATGCTCTGCAGCGTCGGCTTCACGTTATCGATCCCGTCAAGGTATGGGATCGTTGACGTGCTGCTGAAATCATCGACAGCATCCGCCGCCCTCAGCGTCAGGAATCCGGTTTTTGCCGTGCTGTCGTTATGCATCATGTCCACAGCAACCGTGACCGTTTTCCCGACCAGCTGCGCCGCGTCCCTGGCTTCCAGCCGATAGCGAATCGTCAGCGTTGTGGCATCCGTGCTGGAAGGCATGAGCGCCTGCAGTGCGTAGCCGCTGCTGCCCACGGACGTGGTGGCCACGCGGGATGCCGTCCCGGTTCCCGACGTGCCGTTGTGCTCCACGCCCCACATATCGCATGCGGCGGCCGCCAGGGTGCCAGTAAACGAGGTGTCCCCGCGCTGGGCAATGCGACATCCGCCATTGGGCGCATGGAGTTGCGCGACAGGAAGGCGCACATCGTTTTGCTGGCCAGACTCCCCAAGATGCCCCCGGAGGAACGCCAGCATGTCCTCAAATGCCGCCTTGAATTGCCCCTCCGTCACATCTCCGGTGAAATCAACATCATCTGGCAATGCCGTCATCGTTAGTATCCTCTGAAAATAGCGTCCACGACGCCGGTTGTTGAGTTTCCGGCCGCATCGCGGCATTCCACGAGCGCGCCAGATTTCGTCTTGCTGATTACCCGTGCCGTCACTGCCTCATCGTCACCCTGCAGCGTCAGCGACACCGCGACCAGCTCCGTAAATGGCGGATCGACAGCAACGAAACGTCCGCCCGTCGGAATAGCCAGGTCATTGAATGTGTATTGGAGATCTGGCACATCGATATCGACGGACAGCGCTGAAATGCGCCCCCGCTCCAGGCCGCCCGGGGTTGTGAGTCTGAACGCATAGCGCATGCCACTCACTGGGTTGATGAGGCCGGGCCACGGCTCCCACGGGTCCTGTTGCCAGAACCCGGCAGACGACGTTGACCACATCGACGCCGTATCGTCCGCCCACATGGGCGCCGTGCCGTCCTCTCTGAATTCGAGGACGTAGCCGGCGGGCGACACATCCCTGGAAACCGTCATTGTTGAGCCTGCCGGGACGGTCGGGGTGGCAATCACGAAGGTATAACGCGCTTGCAGATACTGGGTGCCGGCCCACATATCTGCCTCGTCTGTTGTCCACATCGTGGCGCCATCGCCCTCCCACATCTTGATGACGCTGCCGATATCGGCCATCAGGTCACCGCTCACCACGTCCCGCGTGAAGTTTTCGATCTCCCCCGGGAATTCATCCGCGTGGTGATCCGTCTTAAGCACGATGTTCCCCGGGATCGGGTCTCCAGCATAGAGTGATGCCGTAGCTGCGGCGGCTGACAGGTTCCCCGCAGCGTCCCGGGCCTTGACCATCACGGTGTAGGCATGCCCAGGATCGATTCCGCTGATGAGCACGGGCTGTTGCGCGTTCTCCGCGATAATGTCGGCCGACACCCATATTGTGCTGCTGCCCTGGGCCAGGCGCACGTCATAGCCCGTCACGTCAGCCTCTGCCACCTCTCCCCATGTGACCCTGGCCACACCGCCACTTACCGCCGCACGCGCCCATGGCACGTCGCCGGGCACAGCCAGGCTGCCGACAACCTCGTGCGTGATTTCAGCCCACGGCCCAGCAATGCCCGTTGCTGATTGCACCCGGGCGCGGATGGTGTAGGTAGCGCCATCGAGCACCGGGCCGAGTGTCGCGCCGGTATCTATGGCTGCCTGGTCATACAGCACAACGCCGGTATCATCCAGCACCTGCACCTGGTACTCGCTCAGATAGGGGTAGTCCGTCTCGTTCCAGGTCACAACCAGCCGCGTGATGACATTGCCGCCCTGTTGCTCCATGTGCTCCGAGACGGCCAGCCCCACCACGGCGGGGATATCGGCCGGGTCCGGGAGGCCGCTGTAGCCGTGGTCCGGCAGCTCATAGAGGCTGTCATCATAGAGCGCATCCGAGTACGCGACGAACGTCAGCTCCCATTCGCCCGGGCGGACGATCTGCGCATCCACCAGCCGCAGCGGCTGATCCGTCAGGCCGATGGGGTGGCTGAATGTGACCACATCCATAATCGACAGCGGCAATGCCTGGCCCAGCGTTCTGAACCGGACTCTCAGGTCGTTCTGGAACGCTCTGTACCGCTCCACAGCCTCGCGCATGGCCTGGCTGTAGCGCTGGATGCCGGGCATCTGCACCCGGCTCTCGCGCCGGGCCTCTGTGCCGTTGCGCACGGCATCAGACGTGACCGTGGCCACGCCCTGGTCCCATTTCTTGGCCGTGGCATAGAACACATCCGTATAGCTGATGCTGACGACGTTCGGCATTCCCGCCCGGCCGCCGCGGTCAACCTGAAGCGTACCGGCCAGGACATCGCTGATCCCCAGGCTGGCCACGGGGTCGGTTTTGTAATCGGGGATCAGATGATCCTCTCCATCAATGGGCACAACAGCACACCCGGCATAGGCCCGCAGCGTCTCGGTCCAATCATCCTGGGAGCGGCGGCGGTCGATGACCAGCCCCAGGGTGCGGTGTTGCTCCGGCGGGCTGCCGACCATGCGGTCGTTAAAGTTCGCGGCCCGACCCACGCTGGGCCAGTTGACCTGTTTGCCCATGCCGTAGGACTCATTGCTGCGGAAATCCGCGAGACACAGGGCGGGATTGTCGCTGTAGCGGGAACCGGAGGTCACGGCGCTGTCCGTGGTGTGGGCGATGCCGTGGTACTCGGACTGGTCCGCCATGCCGACCCCGGCCACCCACAGGCTGCTGGCGCTGGTCTCATGCCCGTTGCGCTCGATCCAGATCAGCGCCGTCCGGCTGTTGCCCTGCTCACCGGCGGGCGCGGCATAGCTGGCGCTGGCAATCCACCAGCCGTCCCACAGGGGGCGTACGGCAGCCGTGGCGCCGTTCTCGGTGCTGTCCACGGTCAGCGCTCCACCCGCATCCCAGGCAAACCAGGCGCGGTGATGGCTGGCTGTGTCGGCATCGTAGATGCTCAGGCCCAGGCCCGTGCCCGCGTCCTGCTTGACGATGGCATAGACGGTATTGTTCGCTGCCAGGGTGCCGGCGGGCTGGTCGATATGCTGACTCCCTGCCGGGGCGCTGCCCTGGGTCCACAACTGCGCGCCGTAGCCGTAGGGGCCGCCGCCGGCATCGGTAGCTGTTAGTGGCTGGTCCGTGGTGAGGCTGAGGCTAGCGCTGCCAGGCGTCCAGCCGGACGCGCTCAGGTCATTGCTGTTGAGCAGATGGTTCTCTCGCGGATCATAGACCCGCAGCCCCCGAAGCTGGGCGATGATGCTTCGGGGCCAGCCGGTGATTTTGCTGCTGTTGTAAGCAATGCGGATCGCGCTGTAGGAAACGCCAAGGTCGGGTGTGCCGTCGTCGTCCGCATCCAGGACGCAGGCGTCGCTGTAGTTACGGATCGCCCGGGCCAGATCGGGGTCCGGCTGCTGATCTGATGTGCCTGTGTAGTTCGTGGCGGAGACATTGCCGCCGTCCCCGGCCGGATAAAACAGCTGATCGTTGATCCACAACCACTCATGACCATCAATCTCCCCGGCGCACCAGGCCGCGCCGATGTACAGATGGCCATAGATGCCGACGGCAAACACCCGAGCACCCACCCGCACCCGGCCATAACAAACAGGCACGATGGTGCCCAGTGCCGCCACGGTCGCCTGGGTGTCGCTGGGGTTGCGGGCCGTGCGGTTGAGCGTGTTGCGGCCCGGCTTGGCCGCCTTGGGCGGATAGGGTGGCAGGAGCAGCGCTTTTTCTTCAGCCATTGCCCGCCTCCAGGCTCACGCGGTCACCTCGCCAGTAAAAAACAGTCCCCGGGGCAGGCAGATGGTTGAACACGGGCGGCGCGAACAGCAGGTGCGGCACCTGCTCATTGTCACGTCCGCCACTTGTTGCCGTGATGCGCACCACATCACCCAGGCGTGCCACGTCCATCACGCCGTTGAACACCTCCACGGCATCATCATCAGCAAATGGCGGTTCACCGTAGAGCTTCCAGATGCGCAGGCTGGCGCCATCGATGCCCTCTCCCAGCACGATGGCGCTGTAGGCGTAGGTGTCATTGGGCAGAGTGATTTCAGCGCGCTGGGCCCCGTCAGCCGTGGCCGGAGTGATGCGGCCCACGGTTACGCCGTTGGCTGTCCAGGTCTGTCCGGCCCACGTTACGTCTCCACGGGTAGATAGGCGCTCCACCGTGCTGAACCCCAACTCCAACAAATAGAGGGGACGGGACACCGTGGCCTTGGCATCCGTCAGGGTGCGGGCGGAGACACTCATACCTGGTGCCCCCGGATGACCGTTTTAACATTCCAGTACGGGCCTTTTACCTGGGTTTCGACCGGGCGTTGAGGGATGATGCCCTGGTAGTTTTTTCCCGTTACCGGATCCGTCCAGGTGATCTGCTCTCCCCGGTTTGCATCGTAGAAATCCAGCACCTGGTTGACGGTTGCCAGATCAACCAGGGGGTGGATGATGGTGATTTCCACCGGGTTGACGGACTCGGTGTTGACGCCGCGCAGGGTGCCGTCATCGCTGTAATACAAGCGAGTGCCGCCCAGGGATTTGAAGGTGCGGCGGAGCGGGATATCGGGATAGGCCGCCATCAGCCCACCTCCGCGAACCCGTTGTCGCGCAGCTCAATGAAGGTGCGCACCTCGACCGGGGTACTGGCCGCTTTCTCTATCTTGTCAGCACCGCCGGCAAAGCGGTTGACCAGGTCGGCGAATTTGGCGACAGCGGAATCGAATGTCTGCGCCCCACTGTTGAACAGGTCGTAAACGTCCACGGGGTTCTGGTCTGTCTGGTCACCAGGCTCGGCAGGCGTTACCGGATCGACGCCCACGGCGTCGGCCAGTTCCCGCGCGGCGGCGGCCATGTCGGTATAGGCTTGCACCAGAGTGTCGTGTTCCTTCTGTACTTCTTCCCGCGCTTTGTCCAACTGGGCATTGGCACGCTCGTCGACTGAGCCCAGGAACTCCTCGAACCCACCGGCGACCTGGGCTTTCTGTTCCTCGGAGAGGCTGTTCCAGGCGGCCATGGTGAGGCGGTTGATTTCGTTGACCGTCTGCGTGATTTGCGCCGGGTCGGTCATATTGGCGAGGGATGCAGCCAGGGCTTCGGCCTGCTGTTTCTGGTACTCGTAGCGCTGCTGGTCTGTCATCTGGGACAGCCGGATGGCCTCGATGGATTTTCCCAGGGTGGCGGTGACGGATTGCTGGGCGGCATCGATGGCGGCGAGGTACTGAAGCTCCATCTGGTAGCGCTGCTGCAGGCCGGCGGTGATGGTGCGGTTGGCCTCGATGCTGCCGTCGTAGGCGGCGATCTGCTCATACAGGCCGGCAGTGAACTCGGCCATGGCTTCGGTTTGGGTCAGGCCCGCCTGGCGCACCATCTCATCGTAATCGGCGAAGATGCTTTTGTAGCCCTCCAGGGTGGAGAAAAACGCGGTGACCTGGCCGATGATTTCTGTCATATCAACACCGTTGGACACGCGCACCATGGCATCGTAGATGGCATCCGCGTCGCCACCGATTTCGTCAAAAACGATGTCGTAACGATCCCGGAGGTACGCCTGAACGTCTGGGATCGCGCGCTTTTTGACGATCTCGTCCATGCTGTTTGTGGCGGCCTGGATCTTGTCCAGAGCTTCATCACTGACATCAAACACCTGGGCCATGGCTTCGTCCATGACGGACAGCGTGACGAACAGGTCTTTCATTGCTGTCACATACTTCGCGCGCTCCTCATCAGACAACTGCTCGTCTTTGCCAAATCCGCTTCCTCCGGCACCCATGCTGCCAAACACGGAGTTCACAGATACTGCAATCAATTCGCCATGTTTGCCGTACTGCCAGGCGCCGAAATCGGTTTTTTCCCAGGGGCGCTTTTTGTTGTCGTAATTCGGCTCCAGGCCGGGGATGATTCGGAACTTTGATGGCGATTCTTCATCACCGAAAGCCCGGGTCAATAGGCCACCCAGCAGCGCACCTACCAGCATCCCGACAGGCCCGGCAATAGCGCCCAGGCCAATGGAATTCATAAACCCGGAGCCGACGCCCGTAGCCAGGCCATAACCGAGGCTGCCACCCAGCCCGCCGGCCATGCCGGCGTACTTGCCCTTGCCGACCCAGTTGCCGATGAACGCCCCGGCAATGCCGGACAGCCCGTAGCCCAGGTTGGTGCCACCGAACATGGGGGTGACGCCCGGGCTGGGCGGCCCAGCGAATCCCGCGCCCACGCCGGACCCACCGTTGAACAGGCCCATGCCGCGGTTGAGGGTCATGGCGATGCTGTCGGAACCCAGGAATGAGCCGAGCTTTCCGAAGACGCTGCCGAAGCCGCCCTGGCCACCCAGCAGGCTTTGCCCGGCCTGGCCCGCCATGGACGTGCCCGGGCCGCCGCTGAACGCGGCGCCGATGCTCAGCACGATAGGCCGGGTCAGGGCCTGGTGGGCCAGCTCCGCCAACAGGTTGGCGAACCATTCCTTGATGCTCTCACCAAAATCCTTGGCCGAGTCGAAGGCGCCGCGCCAGAGGTCGCGGAAGATGTTGTCGACGGAGCTGATGGCGTTTTCCCAGACCTTTTGGAATTCGCCAGAGGTCTCCGCATTGGCTTTGGCAGCCTTGTCCATGGCGGCCTGTTGGTCGCGCAGGGCCTTGTTGGTGTCCCACACAGCCATTGCCGCTTGGATCTGCGCATCGTTGAAGCCCTGCAACGTCAGGGAGTATTCATAGGCGGCCCGCTCGCCTTCGGTGAGCCGCAGGTACTCCAGCGACAATGACTTGATGATCTGGGCATAGGACTGACGGAGCTTGCCCTGGGCGCTGTTCAGTGTGTTGGTGCTCTTGGTGTTTCCCTGCGTGGCGGCGTCCGTCTTTTTCAGATGCTTGACAACATCATCCAGGGACTTGGCCTGGTGCGAGGTTTCCCAGTTCCATTTCTTGTATTCCGCCACGTTGGCATCGACGGTCTTAACATACTGATCGTGCTCTTTGCGCAGGGTCTTGATGCGCTGCTCGATCTGATCTGCTTCGTGGCCGAACCCTTGCATGCTTGCGGCAGCAGAGAATAGCGAAGTTGACAGGTCATCAAACCCTATTGCGGCTGCCGCTTTCCCCAACTTGAAATATAACGAATAGAGCTTGTCATAGATGGCCTGTACAGATTTCACTGCCGCCAGATGGATGCTTTCCCACACCACCAGGGTGGTGGTCTTGAGCCAGTCCCAGGCTTTTTGAATGGCGCCAATATTATCGATCACGGAATCCCGCAGAAGCGGCATAGCTTCTTCCTTCAACCATGTGATAGAGCCTCGAAGTTTCTTTAGAGAAACCTCCAAACCATCTAGTACCGCCCCAACAACAAAAGAAACCGGCTGTTCAAACACCTCCATTAAGAGTCGATACTCATTCTTCACCCGAGTCCACATCTGACTCAAGTTGCCTGACATGGATTCTGCGGCTCCTTCATATTCATTGAGGGCTTTGATCAGGGTGGTCTTGAAGAAGCTCGATGTAACCCGCCCCTCATTTACCATCCGACGGAATCCTCCAGATGCTAAACCTGCGGCCTTGTCGAGTTCCTGCAACAATCCAGGCAACGGTTCTGTTACCTGATTCAATTCTTCTGCCCTTAACGTGCCAGATGACATCCCCTGCGACAGGCCAAACATCGCTTGATTTAGTTGGACGGTTGACGCACCAAGGCGCGTCTGAATGTTGATCATCCCTTCAGTGATTTCCCTGGCTTCCTGCCGTGTGAGGATTCCTGCTTTCTCCAGTGTCAGCGTACGAGAATAACTTTCTCTAAGCGTGCTCAAATCTGCACTCATGCGTTGAGCGAGCTCGATCAGATATTCATTTTCCTGGTTGTATTCTCGTGTGCTACCGACCAAATCCGTCAAACGTGACCGCAGCCCTTGCATGGTGCTGATGGACACCACCATGGTTTTTACTACGGCAGATAGAGCGAAGCCCCCGAGCATTCCTCTTAGGCTCCTCATGGCGACAGCTACGCCATGGGTCTCTTTCTTCAACCTCCGCGATTTCTTCCCCGCCTCCTCAGCCTCCTTGCCATACTTGTCCAGCTTGTCCGCTGCCTGGCGGGCTTCGGTACCGGCATCATCCAGCTCACCCTTGAGCTTTTTGATGTCCTCTTTCGACACGCGCAACTCGCCGCGCAGGCCAGAGCCGTCGGCGGTGAGTCTTACTGTCAGTTCGAGGTCATTCACGTTGCTGTGCCAGTTCGTTCAGTGTGGTGGCTTCGAGGATCTGCAGCCGGGCGAACAGCTGCGGGTAGTCCTGGTCGATGTCCGGACGGCCCTTGAGCACCGCTTCGATGCGGTGGTATTTGAGGCCGGTGCGGGCGCCGGTCATGCCCGCGCGGTCCCACTGGGTGGCCATGGCCAGAAACAGCTGCAACGCGGGCCAGTTTGACGGCAGAACCCAGCAGATGTGATCTGTTGGGTTCGCAGCTTCGCGCCGGCGGGCCGCCTCGATGACTTCCGGCGGTTCGCCGGCGGCAATGAGTTCGTCAACCAGGGACTGTTCATTGCCGTGCAGCCAGTGCCTAGCGGCGGCGGCGAGATTTTCCGCCTCGGGGGCCGTCAGCCCCCGCAAAGGGTCGCCCCCGGTGCATCTCGTAAATCTGCTTGGCGATGGCGCTCACCGCCTGGGGGGAGTTGAGCACCGCTTCCATGGCCTGTTCCTGCGGCAGGGGATTGCCGTCGGCATCACCCACATCCGACACGCTGACCAGGGCTTCTTCCACCAGCTCGACGAATGGCGCATCGGCCAGGGCTTCCATGCGCGCCTCGCTGAGGATCTTCAGCTCGGCGGTGAACTCGCCGGCGCTTTCATAGCCGTCGCCGTCGGCGGGAAACAGCACCTCAATGCGGCGCTTGACGGTGTTGTTTTTCTGCACTTTGAACATGGGTCGAATCCTGTTTATGGGTTATTTGATGGTGATCTTGATGTCGTCATCGCCGCTACTGGTGGGCAGCAGAACGAATGGGGTCTGCACCATGGCCACGCCGTTCTGATCGGTGTAGCTGGGTTTGCCCACCTCCAGGGCCGGCGCGCTGATCTCGATGATGTTGCCCGCGCTGGTGCCGTGCTCGTAGAGCATGGCGCCGGTCTGCTTGTCCTGGGCGCGGTCCCATACCGGGAAGCCGCTGGCATCCGGAGCTTCCATGGTGAAGGAACCGGATACCTGGCGGTCGGTGAGCAGGATTTCCTCGCCCGCTGTAGTTTCGTGGTGCACCAGATTGCCGCCCATGTCCCAGTTGTAGGCCGCAGCGGGCACCGCCGTGCCATGCACGGTCAGCTCGTCGTTGGCGGCGCTGGTGGGTACCGGGGTTTGATAGGCGCTGTAGTCCCGGGCCGGGGCGGCGCTTTCGCTGATGGGCATGAACAGGCCCATGAACTTGAAGTGGAAGTCCGCGAACCCCTTCATATCGCCCTTGAAGGAAATGCTGCCCCGGGCGCCCAGGAGCTTGTGCAGGGTGCCGTCGATGTAGGTGTACAGGGACAGGGACGGGAAATTACTGGAGATGGGATCGTATTCCACACTGACGCCCGTAGTGACGGTTTCGGCGAAGCCGCAGCCCTGGATGAGGGGCCCATAGGCCGGGGCCGTGCCGGCCGCGCCAGAACCCGCCGCGTCCACGTCGAACTCGATCATCACGTATTTGCCCGCCAGCACCGTGGGCACCGCCCCCAGGCCGCCGCCATCGACATTGCGCTGCAACTCATCGCCCTCGAGGGGCGTGATGCTCAGGTTTTTGGTCTGCACCGCGTTGGTGGCAGTGGTCTGCGGGGTGGCATCGGTGCCGTAGGGGCTCTCGATAGCGGCAAAGACGACCTTCTTGCGAAACAGTTTCTTGGCCATGGTTACTTACCTTTTGCTCGGGATTTGGGGGCGGCCTTTTTCACCACGCGGGTGGGGGCGTCTTTTTCATCGGCCGCGCGGGCGCGGTTGCCCTTGGGGTGGTCCTGGGTGGTGGCCTTGACCAGCCGGGTCTTGCCGGTCTTGGGGTCTTTGACGTACTGTCCGCCGGATCGGCTCATGGTTCTGTCCTCATGTTTGTCTGATGATGCTGGCGGTCCGGTACAGGTCCTGCCAGTAGAGGTAGTCGTTCTGCAGCCTCACCACCTGCCCGCCGGCATACTCGAACTGCTCGGTATATTCATCGGGCGACCAGTTGAGCAGCCGCGCCTGGATTACATCTGAATATGCCTCAGCCAGGTCGGACGCATCACCCTGACGGGCGTCAGCGACATTCCGCACCACTGACACGATGCCGAACTGCGCCTCTACCCGCTGCATGACGGCGTCATCGTAGACATTGGGACCAGGGCGCAGCCGGGCGCGGTAGATGTAGCAGCCCGGGGCGCTGACGCGGCCATTCAGGATGTTAGCGATGCCAGCCGCGCCGGCCACCTCGCGGAAAGGACGCAGGCCGGCGGCAGTAAAATCCGCGGCGCTTGCGGCAATGCGGGTTTCGATTTGCTGGCGCAGGGTGCTCATATAAAGCTGTTGTCATCCCGGTTGAACACATTGCCGCCGGAGCTGATCTGGGCGGTGTTGTTGCTGGCGGGCTTGCCGCCGCTGGCGTCGATGCCGATGCTGATGCGGCCCGCGCCAATGCCGTCGAGCTCGCGCAGCAGGGCCTCGCGGTCCTTGCGCAGGTCGTCTGTCATCTGCCGGTTTTGCTCATACAGGTTGAGCATGGTAAGGCGGCAGGCCAGTTTTTCCAGCACCAGGGGCACGGGGCTGATGGGCAGGCTGTAACGCCCGCCCAGGCGGCTGTCGATGGTGGCCGAGGCATCGGCAATGGCGTCGTCCAGGCGCTGGCTGTTGATGGCGCCCGTGCCTTCGCGGTCGGTGAGCTGGATCAGCTCGTCCTCGGAGTAGCGGTCGATGAGGTTTTGCTCAGTGCAGTAGGCCATGTCAGTGTCCCGAGTCCTGTACGTGGATCAGCAGGGTTTCGCCGGCGGCCGCGCCCAGTGACCAACCCGCATCCTGCGCCAGGAGATCCCACCCGTTGGGGATATAGTTGGCCACCGGTCGCCTGCCTCAAACGGCTTCCACGCGGAACATGGGGTCGGCCTCCAGGGCGGCGAGCTGGTCCTCGGAGAGTTCATCCGGGCCGATCTCGGTGGTGCCCCGCCAGGCGCGGCCGGCGCGGCGGAATCCGTCGCGCTTGACGGTGATGCGGTAGCCGCCGGATTCGGCATTGGCTTCGGC
>JALVRJ010000249.1 GCA_027031305.1 Hyphomicrobiales bacterium
CGCGGTCGTATCCAGCGGCGGCGGATCGCCCTTCGGCTCGGAGGCCAGCAGCATCTGCGTGTAGGGGTGCTGCGGGTTGGAAAACAGCTCCTCGGTAGGCTTCAGCTCGACGATTTCGCCGTCCTTCATCACCGCCACGCGGTCGGCCACGCGTCGCACGATGGTGAGATCGTGGGTGATCAGCAGCATCGCCATGTCGTGCTCGCGTTGCAGGCGTTTCAGCAGCTTCAGGATTTGCGCCTGCACCGTCACGTCCAGCGCCGTGGTCGGTTCGTCGGCGATGAGCAGGTCGGGCCGGTTGGCCAGCGCCATGGCGATCATCACGCGCTGGCGCTGCCCGCCGGAAAGCTGATGCGGATAGGAAGACAGCCTCTTTTCCGGCTCCGGGATGCCCACCTCTTCCAGCAGCTCGACGATGCGGGCGCGCGCCTTCTCGCCGGTCAGCCCCTGGTGCACCTCCAGGATTTCGCCGATCTGTTTTTCCACCGTGTGCAGCGGATTGAGCGAGGTCATCGGCTCCTGGAAGATCATGGTGATGTCGTTGCCGCGCACCCGGCGCAGTTCGGCCTCGGGCGCGTGCAACAGGTCGCGGCCCTTGAAACGGATTTCACCGGAAGGATGCCGCGCCGCCGGATAGGGCAGAAGCTTGAGCACCGAGAGCGCCACCGTGGACTTGCCGGAGCCCGACTCGCCCACCAGCGCCAGCGTCTCGCCCTTGTCGATGTGAAACGACACAGCTCTAACCGCGTGCGTGACCTTGCGGCCCTGCACGAAGTCCACGGCGAGGTTTTCCACCTCCAGCAGATGTTTGCTCTCGGTGCTCATGTATTTTCTCGCATTTGAATTGGCTGAGAGAAGCGCCAATGGCGATTTTTCGCCATTGGCGCTTCATTGCCATTCTGACGGCCCGCGATGGCCGTCAAGGCTGCGCCTTCGGCGCACCGCGAAGCGGCTGTGGCCTTGACAGCCATTGCGGGCCGGCACACCTGCGTCATCCCCTTCGTCATCTCCATCACCCCTCCTCGAAGGTCTTGCGCGGGTCGAAGGCGTCGCGCACCGCCTCGCCGATGAACACCAGCAGCGTGAGCATGATGGAGACGGTGAAGAAGCCCGTCAGCCCCAGCCATGGCGCCTGCAAATTCACCTTGCCCTGTTTCAGCAGCTCGCCGAGGCTGGGGGAGCCGGGCGGCAGGCCGAAGCCGAGGAAGTCCAGCGCGGTGAGCGTGGTGATGGAGCCGGAGAGGATGAAGGGCAGGAAGGTGATGGTGGCCACCATGGCGTTGGGCAGAATGTGCTTGAACATGATGCGCATGTTATCCAGCCCCAGCGCGCGGGCGGCGCGCACGTATTCGAAGTTGCGTCCGCGCAGGAACTCCGCCCGCACCACGCCCACCAGCGCCGTCCACGAGAACAGCAGCATGATGAACAGCAATATCCAGAAATTGGGCACGAAGAACGCGGAGAGAATGATGATGAGATAAAGCGTCGGGATGGACGTCCACACCTCGATGAAGCGCTGGAACAGCAGGTCCAGCAACCCGCCGAAATAGCCCTGCACGGCACCGGCCGCCACGCCGACGATGGAAGACAGCACCGTCAGCAACAGCCCGAAGATGACCGAGATGCGAAAGCCGTAAATGAGCCGCGCCAGCACGTCGCGCCCGTGGTCGTCCGTGCCCAGCCAGTTGAGGTTGCCGGCCACGCAGTTGGGGTCGTTCACGCCCTTGGGGTATTTCCTGCACGCCTCCTCCCAGCTCATCAGGAAGGCCGGGCGCGAGGGCGCGGGCTCGGGCAGGTAATTGTTCACCGTGTCGTAGGAGTAGCGAATGGGCGGCCAGATCATCCAGCCATGCTTGTTGATCTCTTCCTGTATGAACGGGTCGCGGTAGTCCGTCTGTGCCAGGAAGCCGCCGAACTTCGATTCCGGGTAATCGACGAACACGGGGTAGAGCAGCTCGCCCTTGTATTTCACCAGCAACGGCTTGTCGTTGGCGATGAACTCGGCGAACAGGGTGACGACGAACAGCGCGAGGAAGATCCAGAATGAGAAGTAACCGCGCCGGTTGGCCTTGAACAGGGCCAGCCGGCGGCGGTTGATGGGCGAGAGCCAGCCCTTGGCGGCCACCACCTCCGGCACGGGCACGCCCGCAACGGCGGCTTCCTTCGCCAGCTCACGGATGTCCACCACCGCGTCCAGGTCGTCGATGTTCTTCGGCCCGGTCATGCACTCTTGCCAGTTCGGTTGCGGTTTGCGCTCCGTTGCCGATTGTCAAGGGGCAAGCCCGCTTCGCGGCGGCCCGCAGGGCCGCCCTTGACAATCGGCAACGGAGCGCCAGTCTGGAATTGTTCCCCTCTCCGGAAGAAACAGTGGACATGTCCACTGTTTCTTCCGGAGAGGGGAGGCAAACAATCGTGTCTTCTTATCATCATCCGCTCACAGCTCCCGTTTCTCGAAGTCGATGCGCGGGTCGATGAGGGTATAGACAACGTCCGTGACGAGGTTTGTCAGCAGCCCCATGAGCGAGAAGATGTAGAGCGTGGCGAAGACCACCGGATAATCACGGTCGATCGCCGCCTTGAAGCCCAGCAATCCCAGCCCGTCCAGCGAGAAGATCTGCTCGATGAGCAGCGAGCCGGTGAAGAAGGCGGAAATGAACGCGCCCGGAAACCCGGCGATGACGATGAGCATGGCGTTACGGAACACGTGGCCATAAAGCACGCGGCGCTCGGTCAGGCCCTTGGCCCGCGCGGTGATGACGTATTGCTTCCTGATTTCGTCGAGGAACGAGTTCTTGGTCAGCAGCGTCATGGTGGCGAAGGAGGAGATGGCCAGCGCGGTGAGCGGCAGCACCAGGTGCCAGGCGTAGTCAAGGATCTTCTGCCACCAGGTGAGCTGGTCGAAATTGTCCGACACCAGCCCGCGCAAGGGGAAAATGCTCCAGAACGACCCACCGGCGAACAGCACGATGAGCAGGATGGCGAACAGGAACGACGGGATGGCGTAGCCGACGATGATGATGGCGGATGTCCAGACATCGAAGCGCGAGCCATGCCGCACCGCCTTGGCGATGCCCAGCGGGATGGACACGCCGTAGGAGATGAAGGTGAGCCACAGGCCCAGCGAGATGGACACCGGCATGGCGTCCTTGATGAGGTCGATGACGGGACGGTCGCGGAAATAGCTGTTGCCGAAATCGAAGCGGAAATAGTCCCAGATCATCTTCAGGAAGCGCTCGTGCGCCGGCTTGTCGAAGCCAAACTGCTTCTCCAGCTGGCGGATGAACTCCGGGTCCAGGCCTTGCGCACCGCGATACTTGAAGCCGCCCTCTCCCGCCGCGCCCGCCGCTCCGGCTCCGGCCGCCTGGCCGACCTCGCCGCCAGCCCCGGCGCCGCCGATGCGGGCGGTGGCGGAGACGTCATGGCCCTGCAACTGCGCCAGCACACGCTCCACCGGGCCACCGGGCAGGAACTGCACAATGATGAAATTCACCAGCATGATCCCGATGAGCGTCGGGATCATCAGGCCCAGGCGTTTGAGAATGTAGGCGAACATGCGTGGCCTTCCGTTGCCCCGGTCAACCCGTCCGTGTCCCGCGTGGCCGGGAACGTCGCGCAAGATACCTGCCGCGGCGAGAACAGAATCGTTCTTGCCGCCAGTTCCGACTGTGTAGAACATTTTGACGAAAATCAGAAACCACATGGTCGCTGGCGCGGCGCGGCATTATGCGGTATCAGCGGTGCAAGTCGGCAAACGCAACGAAAACGACCGGGGCTGCCGGCCCGAAGGAGGAGGCATGGACACCACCTCGCTGCGCGTGGCGCTGGGCAAGCTGCGGCGCAAGCTCACCTTCTGGCGGGTGCTGGCGCTGTCGGCCATCGGCGCACTGCTGCTGGCAATGTTACAATGGCGCGCGGATGGCGTGATCCGGGAAGACCACGTCGCGCGGGTGCGCGTCGACGGGTTCATCCTCGGCCGGGAGGAAAAGATCGACCTGATCGACAGGCTGGCCGAAAAGAAAGACGTGCGCGCGGTGATCGTGCGAATCAACAGTCCCGGCGGCACCACCTCGGGTTCGGAGGCGCTTTACAAGGCGCTGCGGCGGGTGGCGGAAAAGAAGCCGGTGGTTACCGTCATGGATGGCATCGCCACCTCGGGCGGCTACATGACGGCACTGGCGGGTGAGCGCATGTTCGCCGGCGGCAACACCATCACCGGTTCCATCGGCGTCATCGTGCAGTGGCCGGAGGTGCACGAGCTGCTGGCCAGGGTGGGCGTGCGGATGCAGGCGGTGCGTTCCGGGCCGTTGAAGGCCCTGCCCAACTCGATGGAGCCGACGCCGGCGGCGGCGCGGCGGGTCATCGAGGAGATGGTGCGCGATTCCTACGAATGGTTCATCTCGCTGGTGGCCGAACGGCGGGATTTGGATATCGAGAAAGTGCGCCAACTGGCCGATGGCCGCGTCTACACCGGGCGACAGGCGCTGAAGGCGGGGCTGGTGGACGCGTTGGGCGACGAGCGCGTGGCACGCCGCTGGCTGGAGAAAACGCACAAGATCGCCTTTTCCACCAAGGTACGCGAATATCGGCCCGAAAGGCCGCTGCTGCGCCAGCTGGGGCTGTCCGGCGTAACGAGCCGGCTGCTGGGCATGGCGGGGCTTGAGGAGGTCGTGGCGCGACTGTTTGCGCCAAGGGCCAGGGTTGACGGGCTGCTTTCCGTCTGGCACCCTGAAACGACCATTGCAGGGGAAAGATAAGATTCTGAGTTACGGGGAAAAATGATCAAATCTGAGCTGATCGCCAGGCTGGTGGAGCTGAATCCCGCGCTCTCCCGCCGGGATGCCGAGCGGGTGGTGAACGCCATCCTGGACGAGATCGTCGATGGCCTGGCCGAGGGCAAGCGGGTGGAGCTGCGCGGCTTTGGCGTGTTCACCGTGCGCGAGCGCAAGCCGCGCGTTTCGCGCAATCCCAGCACCAACGAAACGGTGCGGGTGCCAGCGCGCAAGGCGCCGCACTTCAAGCCCGGCAAGGAGTTGCACGAGCGGCTCAACCGCGACTACAAGGGCGAGGGCGGCAAGGACGCCGCCTGAAGGCGGAATACGAGAACATGATCGGGCTTGCGGGCCCTTGTCCCAATCAACTTGCGGGGGCGACATCGGGATGATCAAGCGCATTCTTTCCTGGCTTCTGGGGCTGCCGGTGCTCATCGTGCTGCTGCTGCTGGCGCTGGCCAACCGTCACATGGTGGTGGTGTCGCTCGACCCGGTGACGCCCGAACAGCCCTGGATGGGTTTCGAGGTTCCGCTGTGGGCGGTGCTCTATGGCGGCATCTTCCTGGGGCTCGTGGCCGGCGGCGTGGCGGCCTGGATGCGGCAGTCCAAGTGGCGCAGGAAGGCGCGGCGGCTGGAAAAGGAGCTGGCCATGGAGCGCGTCGCCCGCAAGCAGCTGGAACGCGAGCTGACCGGTGGCGGCGCCACGCACGGAAAAGCACGCTCCTCGCCCCTCGCCACGGCCCAGGGCGGAGCGCCGGCGCTGGCCGGACCGGCGGCCAACGCATCGGCCCCGGCGGCCGTAGCGGTGAAAACCGGCACCTGAGTATCGCACCGGGCCAGGCTCGGCCTCATGACGGGCATGGATGCCAGCGGCGCCTCGCGCGATACGGTGCGTTCCCGCCATTCCTGTCGAGATCAGCCACAACTGGAATAATCGCACGACAGGCACTGCGGACAGCCCTCGGTGTGCACCAGCGTCGGCTCGCCGCACTCGGGGCAGGTTTCGGCGAAGCGCTCCGGCCGGGGCTCGGGCCGCGGCAGGGTGCAGGCCTGGGCGTCGCAGCCATCGTTGGCCAGGTCGGTTTCGGGAATGGCCTGTGCCGGAGGCGGGGATGACACGGCGGCGGGCGCGTTGCCCGTTTCGTCCACCCTCCTCTTGCGGTCGAGCGGTTGCAGGACGGCGCCGGTGACGGGGTTGGGGCGATAGGTGGTGCAGCCCTTCAGCCCCGCCTTCCACGCTTGCCTGTAGACATCGCGGAATTCCTCGAAGGAAATGTCCCGCGGCAGGTTGATGGTCTTGGAAATGGCCGAATCCACGTGTTTCTGAAGGGCGGCCTGCATCCGCAGGTGATCGCGCCAGTCAAGGTCCTCCACCGTGACGAAGGCCTCCGGCAAGGGCTTGTCGCCGAACATGCGCCGCCATTGGCGCACGGCATGATCCTCCAGCAGCTCCTCTTTCGTCGACCCGTCCGGCAGGCGCAGGCGGCGCACGTATTCCAGCGCGAAGATGGGTTCGATGCCGGAGGAAACATTGCCCGCCAGCAGCGAGATGGTGCCGGTGGGGGCGATGGAGGTGAGCAGGGCGTTGCGGATGCCGTGTTCGCGGATGCGCGCCTTCACGTCGTCGGGCAGGCCCGCGGCGTGGCCGCATTGGGCGTAACGCTGTGCGTCGAACAGTGGAAACGGCCCCTTCTCGCGGGCCAGATCGATGCTCGCCTCGTAGGCCGCGCGCTCGATGCAGGCCATCCACCGTTGTGCGGTGGCGGCGGCCCGGGGCGTGCCATAGCGCAGACCCAGCATGGCCAGGGCGTCGGCCAGGCCGGTGATGCCGAGGCCAATGCGGCGCTTGGCATGGGCCTCGGCGCGCTGGCGTTCCAGCGGGTAGCGCGAAATGCTGATGGCGTTGTCAAGGAAGCGCACCGCCACGCGCGCGACGTCGCACAACTCTTCCTCGTTCAGCCGCGCCTCGTCGGAGAAGGGAGCCTCGACGAAGCGCACCAGGTTGAGCGAACCCAACAGGCACGAGCCATAGGGCGGCAGGGGCTGTTCGCCGCAGGGGTTGGTGGCGTGGATGTGCTCCAGCCACCAAAGATTGTTCTCGCGGTTGATGGTGTCGACGAAGATCACCCCCGGCTCGGCGTGGTCGTAGGTTGCGCGCATGATGGCGTCCCACAGCGCGCGCGCCTTCACGGTGCGATAAATCTTGCCGGCGTGTTTCAGTTGCCAGTCGGCGTCTTCCTCCACCGCGCGCATGAAGGCATCGGTGATGAGCACCGACATGTTGAAATTGGTCAGCCGCCCGGGCTTGCGCTTGGCGGCGATGAAATCGTCAATGTCCGCATGGTCGCAGGCGAGCACGCCCATCATGGCGCCGCGGCGGGCGCCGGCGGCCATGATGGTGGCGCACATGGCGTCCCACACGTCCATGAAGGCCACCGGCCCGGCGGCGGTGGCGTCGAGCTTCTCGATGATGGCACCGTGCGGGCGGATGGGGGAAAAGTCGACGCCGATGCCACCGCCGGCCTCCATGGTCAGGGCCGATTCCTTCAGCACGTCGAAGATGCCGGAAATGGTATCCTCGATGTCGCCCATGACGAAACAGTTGAACAGGGTGACATCACGCTTCGTGCCGGCGCCGGCGATGATGCGCCCGCCGGGCAGAAAGCGGAAATGCTCGAGAATGGCGTAGAAGGCCTCGGCCCACTTGTCGCGTTCGCCCGGCCGTTCCACCGCCGCGGCGGCGGTGGCGACACGGCGCCAGGTATCCTCGATGGTCCCGTCGATGATGGTGCCGTCGGCCAGCCGGTAGCGGTATTTCAGCTCCCAGATCTCGCGCGAGATGCCGCTGAACTCGAAGGGCCGGTTGCGCATGTTCATGGCTGTGTCCGATGGTGGATATGCCAATGCCGCAACCACTATATGGTGGGGCCCCTCAGCCGTCCAGTGAGGTGGAAGGCTCCGCCGCCAACAGGCCGCGGGCGCGCAATTGGGCGACGCCCTCTTCCACCAGCGCGTGGGTGGCCGGCTCGATGGCCTCCTGCAATTGCCGCATGAAGGCGCGCTTGTTCAGGCCTGGCGCGATGGGCGGCAGAAAGCGCACGGTGACGACACCCGGCCAGCGCCAGAACACTCGACGCGGCCAGAAAACGCCGGAATTGAGGGCGAAGGGCACGCATGGCACGCCGAGGCGGCCATACAGCGCGGCGACGCCCGGCTTGTAATCCGGCGCGGCATGGATGGCCATGCGGTGGCCTTCGGGGAAAATGATGATCTGCCGGCCCTCGCGCACGGCCTTCTCGCCCTGGCGCAGCAAGGTTTTCAGCGCCTTCAACCCGGCCGCGCGGTCGACGAGGATCATGTCGAACTTGCGGATGAACCAGCCGACCAGCGGAATGCGCGCCAACTCCCTCTTCAGGGCGATGGTGGGGTCGTCGAAGAGGTGGAACAGGGCGAAGGTTTCCCAGAACGACTGATGCTTGCCGGCGACGATGGCGGCGTCATGGGGGATGTGCTCGGTTCCTTCCACCCGCATGTCGATGTCCCCCAGGGTGCGGCACATGCGCACGAAGACGCGGGAAAACCACTTCAGCGCGCCGATGGCCCGCTTGCGGGGCAGGAACAGATAGAAGAACCCGCCGATCATGGCCAGCGGATAGAACAGGTAGAAGGCTACGTTGAGCGCGACGGAGCGCACCACGATGGCCGGAGTGAGGCGCCGGTGGAGGCCTGCTGTTGCGGGGATCTTTGTCGCCATTTCGCTCCCGTCCCGCGTGAGGCAAGCTGAAATGCGGCTTCGGCCTGCCGGGTATCGTGCGGTGCGCTCTCTTGTCCGAGAGAAGCGCCAATGGCGTGTTTTCGCCATTGGCGCTTCAGTGCCATTCTTTTCACGAGTCCTTGAATGTCAAGGAGCCGCGGGGCAACAATCCAGCCGTTCAAACGACTTTTCGAGAGCTTTCAAAAACCCGATTGCAGGTCCGGCTCCACCTTCAGGGCGAGGGTTTCCTCGTCCACGCCAACGACACGCACCCGCGTGCCCGCCGGCATGTCGGGGCCGCGCACGCGCCATTCGGTGTCGCCGATGCGAGCGCGGCCCGTGCCGCCGACAATGGGCTCGCTCAGGGTGCCGGTGCGGCCAACCATGGCGTGCAGGCGGCGGTTGAGGGTGGGGCGCTCGGTTTCGCGCTCAAGCTCGCGCGTCAGCAGCGGCCGCAAACCGAACACGAGGGCGGCGGCAATGGCGGCATAGAGCGCCAACTGCCAATACCACGGCAATGTGGGCAGCAACCAGTGGACCAGCCCCATCGCCAGCGCCGCCAGCCCCAGCCAGATGAGGAAAATGCCGGGAACGAGGATCTCGCCGATGAGCAGCACCAATCCCGCGGTCCACCAGCCGTAGGCATCCAGAAAGGAAAGAAGGTCCATGGCTCAGGCCCCCTCCCACGGGCCGGTGCCACGCAGGTTGTCGCCACCACCCTTCTCGCCAAGGGCTTCCTTCGCCAGCTCGGCGATGCCGGCGATGGAGCCGATGACGCTGGAGGCCTCCACCGGCATCATCAGCACCTTCTGATTCGGAGCGCTGGCCAGTTTTTCCAACGCCTGCACGTAGTTGTTGGCGACGAAGTAGTTGATGGCGCGCACGTCGCCCTCGGCGATGGCCTTGCTGACCATGGCCGTGGCCTTGGCCTCTGCCTCGGCCTGGCGTTCGCGCGCCTCGGCCTCCAGGAAGGCGGCCTGGCGCTCGCCCTCGGCCTTGAGGATCTGCGATTGCTTCTCGCCCTCGGCCTTGAGGATTTCCGACTGCCGCTGGCCTTCGGCCTCGAGGATGAGGGCGCGCTTGTTGCGCTCGGCGATCATCTGCCGGCTCATGGCGTCCACCAGCTCGGCGGGAGGAAGGATGTCCTTGATCTCGATGCGCGTGACCTTGGTGCCCCACTGGGCGGCGGCCTCGTCCACCACCTTGAGGATGCGGTGGTTGATCTCGTCGCGGTTGGCCAGCAGCTCGTCGAGGTCCATGGAGCCGACCACGGTGCGGATGTTGGTCATGACCAGCGTTTCCATGGCGTATTCCAACCGGTTGACCTCGTAGGTGGCCAGGCCCGGCTCGACCACCTGGAAATAGGCCACGCCATCCACCCGCACCAGCGCGTTGTCCTTGGTGATGGCTTCCTGGGCCGGGATCTCCAGCACCTGCTCCATCATGTTGACCCGGTTGGAAATGCGGTCAAAGAAGGGGATGATGATGTGCATTCCCGGCGTGAGCACGCGGGTGAAGCGGCCGAAGCGCTCCACGGTGTAGTTGTATCCCTGCGGCACGATGACGACGCCCTTGTAGAGGACGAGCAACACCAGCACCGCGAAAATGACGAAAACGACGGCGATGCCTTCCATGATGATTCGCTCCCGGTATGGCTGTTGATGCCTGGCCGACACCCTACCACAGTGCTCCTCCTGACAGGAACCTTCCATGGAGAGAAGGCCAAAAAACACTTGATTCGGCGCATTCGCTGCTGTTTTACTCATGACCTGTTGGTGGGCGAGCTGGCGGTGGCGTGCCGGCAGTGCCGCACAAGCGGCCACGAATGGCCATGGCGCCTCCGTGCGCGGGCCACCCGTTCGGTGCCCGTCGTTCGTTTGTCCCTTTTCGCAGTGGCTTCCGGCCACGCCTCTGGTCCATCCCACCAATCCAGGGGAGCCTGTCCGAGCTGACATACCTGCCAATCGATAACAGCAACAGGGAGCATGAAGACCATGGATCGCCGTAAATTCCTGAAGACCGCGGGCGTCGGCGCCGCCGCCTCCGCGCTGGCCGCGCCGGCCATCGCCTCGGGCAAGAGACAGTTGAAGATGGTCACCTCCTGGCCAAAGAACTTCCCCGGGCTCGGCACGGCCGCCGCGCGCTTCGCCAAGCGCGTGGAGGCGGCTTCCGACGGCCGTTTCAAGATCCGCGTATACGCCGGCGGCGAGCTGGTGCATCCGCTGAAGTGCCTCGACGCGGTGCAGAGCGGCACGGCGGAAATGTATCATTCGGCCGAATACTACTACCGTGGCAAGGACAACGCGTTCGCCTTCTTCACTTCCGTGCCGTTCGGCTTCACCGCCACGGAAATGAACGCCTGGCTCTACTTCGGCGGCGCCCAGAAGATGTGGGACGAGCTTTCCGCCGGCTTCGGCGTGAAGGCGCTGCCCTGTGGCAACACCGGCGTGCAGATGGGCGGCTGGTTCCGCAAGGAGGTGAAGACGCTGGAAGACCTGAAAGGTCTGAAGATGCGCATTCCGGGCCTGGGCGGCGACGTGCTCAACAAGATCGGCGCCACGGCGCTGACGCTGGCCGGTGCGGAGATCATGCCGGCGCTGCAATCGGGCACCATCGACGCCACCGAGTGGGTGGGCCCGTGGAACGACCTTGCCTTCGGCTTCTACAAGGTGACCAAGCACTACTATTACCCGGGCTTCCATGAACCGGGCTCGACGCTGTCACTGGGCATCTCCAAGAAGTTCTGGGACAGCCTGTCGGAGGCCGACAAGCAGCTGTTCACCAACTGCGCGCAGGCCGAGAATTCCTACAGCCTGGCCGAATACAACGCCAACAATGGCGCCGCCCTGAAGACGCTCATCGAGAAGCACGGCGTGAAACTGCACGAGTTCTCCGACGAGATCTTCAAGGCCTTCGGCGAAGCCTCCAAGGAGGTGCTGGAGGAGGCCGCCGCCTCCTCGCCGATGGCCAAGAAGGTGTTCGAGAGCTTCATCAAGTTCCGCAAGGAGGTCTCGGGCTGGAACGAGATTTCCGACGTGGCCTATGTTGAAAAACGCAAGCTCGCAGGCTGGTAAGGTCTGAAGAAGGGGAGCCGGGATCGAGAGTTCCGGCTCCCCTTTCTTCTTCGTTTCATTGTTTCATTTGCGCATCGTCAAGTCGCGTGCCGACGGTATGCGGCAATGTGCCGTGCGATCCGGCCACATGGAGAAACATGATGCAGGCGCTGGTGAACTTCATCGACCGGCTGAACGAGAAGATCGGCCACGGGCTGGCCTGGGTGGCGCTGGTGATGGTGCTGGTGCAGTTCACCGTGGTGGTGATGCGCTACGTCTTCGCGATTGGCAACATCGCCCTGCAGGAGTCCATCTGGTACATGCACGGCATCATCTTCATGATCGGCGCCGGCTACACCCTGCTGCACAACGGGCACGTGCGGGTGGATATCCTCTATGGCGACGCCAGCCCGCGCTACAAGGCCTTGGTTGACCTGCTGGGCACCATTTTCCTGCTCATCCCGGTCACCATCGCCACGTTGTGGCTTTCCTGGGACTATGTCATCAATTCCTGGAAGGTGTGGGAAGGCTCCACCGAAATGTCGGGCCTGCCGCTCATCTGGGCCTACAAGACGGTCATCTGGATCTTCGCCATCCTCATGTTCCTGCAGGCCATTTCCCTGTTGTGGAAATCCTGGCGCAATCTGAAGGCACCACCGCCGCCTGCGGTGGAGAGGGAACACGAAACCGCCGGCGCCGCCTGAGCGCGCGGGCAATCGCACCATCGCGAGCGCGGGAGAGGGGACCATGGAAATTTCCAACGGCCTGATGGTCGTGCTCATGTTCATCACCGCCGTCGGCGTGCTGCTGCTGGGGTACCCGGTGGCCTTTTCGCTGGCGGGCACGGCGTTGTGGTTCGCCATTCTCGGCAACTTGCTGGGGGTGTTCGACCTGTCCATCCTCACCGCCTTTCCCCAGCGCATCTTCACCATCATGAGCTCGGAAGTGCTGGTGGCGGTACCGCTGTTCGTGTTCATGGGGGTGATGCTGGAGCGCTCGAAGGTGGCCGAGGAGCTGCTGGACAACATGGGCCGCGCCTTCGGCACGCTGCCTGGGGGACTTGCCTATTCCGTCACCGTCGTCGGCGCCCTGCTCGCCGCCTCCACCGGCATCGTCGGGGCCACGGTGGTGACCATGGGCCTGCTGTCGCTGCCGACCATGATCCGGCGCGGTTACAACATCCCCTTCGCCTCTTGCACCCACTGCGCGCCCGGCACGCTGGGGCAGCCCACCCCGCCGCCCCCCGCGCCGGTGCTGCTCGGCCAGCCGCATTCCATCGCCTTTCAGAACGCCCAGTTCAAGATGGGCAACTTCGCCCCCGACACGGTGTCGGTGAACGACCTGTTCGCCGGCGCCCTGCTGCCGGGCCTGATGCTGGTGGGCATGTATCTGGTCTACCAGTTCATCTTCGCCACGTTGAAGCCGAACGAGGCGCCGCCGGTGCCGCGCGACGAGCTGGGCATCCAGGACCGCAAGGAGTTCCTGCTGATGCTCCTGCGCACCCTGTTCGCGCCGCTGGTGCTCATCATCGCCGTGCTCGGTTCCATCCTCGCCGGCCTCGCCTCGCCGACGGAAGCTGCCGCCGTGGGCGCGGTGGGCTCCATCATGCTCGCCGGCTACAAGATCGATCCGGCGCGCGCACGCTGGATCCTCATCGCCGGGGCGGCCTTCTTCATGTTGTTCGTCATCACCAACCTGTTCGACCTGCGGATGCAGCGCGACGTGATCCCGCTTGCCGACAGGATCGCCATCGCCGTGGCGCTGGCGCTTTCCGCCGTCGTCGCCATCGGCATCCTGGTGGCGCTGAAGCGCACGCTGGAAATCCGCGACCCGGACGGCACGCCGGTGCTGGCCTCGGTGGGGCGCTCGACGGTGCAGATC